>NZ_CALKQY010000008.1:0-4238 GCF_937990675.1 Hoylesella shahii
TTCCGATCTCGTCATGTTGCCCAGGCATGTCTTGAACTCCTGACCTCGTGATCTGCCCATCTTGGCCTCCCAAAGTGCTGGGATTACAGACGTGAACCACCGCGGGGCTTGCCCCAACGCATTGGTACAAGCACTCAATGCCTGGGATAACTTGCACCACGGCCAACGGCCTTTACATTTCTATCAAAAGGGCGAATACCCCGATGCAGAAATGTTTTCTATCTTCTCGTATGTAAACGAAGCCACCCCCAATACACACGGGAAACTGGTGCTCGACCAATTGGCTCAATATGATGAGGTGGTTGTTTGTGGCTTTGCAAAAGATTATTGCGTGGCCGAATCAGTGAAAGACCTGCGCAACGACCCACGATTTGAGGGCAAACTGCGCTTCTTCGAAGCTGGCATGGCTGCAATAGACCCACAATCGGCCAATCTTTCCATCTACGAAGAATGCCTCAATAACTTTGGCGCAAAGTGCATTTAAACTCAAATAGATCATTATACCACAATGTTTCCAGAATTCTTATTTTGTGTTGTTTCCTAACATCTCCTACAACGAGCGCCTACTGGCCTATTCCGCGGATATTTGCCCTTTCTTTCACCACCCCACAGCCTTCATCGTGAAAGCTTTAAAGGCGAAAACGAAGGCAAGGATTTGACCATGACACCGAAAAGTAGTAACTTTGCCCTATGATATTCTACTTTTCGGCCACGGGCAACACCCTTTGGGCCGCACAACAACTGGCTGAAAACATTGGCGAACGCCTTATTTTCATTCCCGAAGCCATGGATGGGCCATGCCATTACACGCTTGCAGAAGGCGAACGTATTGGCTTTTGCTTTCCTGTACATGCTTGGCGCCCTCCTGTTTTAGTGCGCCGCTTCATCCAAAGGTTAAGCATTGCCAACGCCGAGGGCCATTATTGCTTTGCCCTTTGCACGGCTGGCGACACCACAGGCGAAAGTATGCGCATCTTTAGGCAAATATTGGAACAACGCTCGCTACACTTAGATGCCGTTTTCTCGCTAATTATGCCCGAGAGTTACGTGGGCCTACCCTTCATGGATGTAGACACTATCGACAAAGAAAGAGAGAAGAAAAACTACGCCAAGATACACCTCGCCTGCATTATGCAACAAATTAACGAGTGCCAAAGCGTGGAAAAAGAGCCCCATGTGGGGAGATGGCCACGCATAAACAGCAGGCTTATTGGCGAATTTTTCGAACGAAAGTTGGTTAACGACAAAGCTTTCAGGGTGGAAACAAACCGCTGTGTGCGCTGTGGCATCTGTGCTGAGGCGTGCCCAACAGCCGACATTGAAGGCGGAAAGGGCCAACGCCCCACATGGAAACACAACGGAAGCTGCCTCACTTGCTTTGCCTGCTATCATCATTGTCCGCACCACGCCATAGAATTTGGCAACCAAACAAAGAAAAAAGGACAATACTGGTACACCAAAAATCAATGATAACTAATGCCATATTAAGAATTTAAAAGATTTAGATAATGAAAAAAACGGTACTTATTCTCATCGCTTTGCTGTGCCACTTGGCCAGTTTTGCATCAAAAGGTTGGCCCTACCCCATCACGGTTAGTCAGCCCGATGGCACCCAACTCACCATTCGCATCAACGGAGATGCCAACTTCAACTGGGTTTCGACACTCGACAACGTGGTGCTTAAGCAAGTGGGCAGTGGCTATTATGTAGCCCATATAGACACCAATGGTAAGCTAACAGCTACACATGTTTTGGCGCACGACGCCTATTTGCGCAGTATGGCCGAAGAATCTTTGTGCAAACAACAAGACATCAAGACCTTTATTGCCAACAACACCAAACCCGAACAGCTAGCCGCCACACGCGGACTGAGCGACGATAAATTAAACTTCTTCCCACATACAGGCTCGCCACGTGCCATTGTGCTATTGGTACAGTTTGCCAACAGGCCCTTTACAGTACAACCACGCAAAGCCTTTAACCAATATCTTAACAGCATGGACAACACACACCAAGACTTTGGCCATGCTGAAAACCGCAACACAGGTAGCGTTAAGAAGTATTTCAGCGACATGAGCGGTGGAAAATTCAAACCTCAGTTCGATATCTACGGTCCTATCACAATGCAGCACTCTGCCGCCTACTATGGAGATGGCAACTCTTCAATGGAAAAATACCGCGAACTGGTGGCCGATGCCTGTTCCATGGTAGACGATTCACTAAACTTTGCCCAATATGATGCCGACGGAGATGGTAATGTAGACCTCGTTTATATTGTCTATGCAGGTTATAGCGAGAGCGTTTCGGCTATCGATTCTACACTTTGGCCCAAGGCCTTTGTCTGCGGAACAGACATCAAGAAAGATGGTAAATATGTGCGCTTGGCTGGTATCAGCAACGAACTTAATGGTGTTCCTGGCACCAAATACAAATCGTCAAGCGGTTTTCTCATAAATGGCGTGGGCCTGTTCTGCCACGAATTTTCGCATTGTATGGGTCTACCCGACTTCTACCCTACGGTTAGTCCGCAATGGACAACGGCCAGTGGCGAACGCGATTTCGATGCCTACGACAACCAAGGCATGGAAGACTGGGACATTATGGATGCTGGTATTTACATCTATAATGGCTATTCGCCCACCGCATACACAGCATGGGAACGCGAAAAAATGGGCTGGATAAACATTGAAACGCTCAAGAAAGAGGGTAAAGTGGAACTAAAAAGCATCGACAAAGGCGGAAAAGCTTACCGAATAATGAACGACAAGCAAACCGATGGCAGCGAATATTACATTGTAGAGAATATACAACAAGAGGGTTGGAACTACAAATTGCCTCAATCGGGTATGATGGTGAGCCACATAAAATACGAAGCACGCCCCTTCTCGGTGTTCAAAGGCGGAGACAACTCGGTGAACAATACAAAGAAACGACCACGTATGACCATTGTACCTGCCGATGGCTACCTTCCTAGCTCGTATAGAAAGGTGTCTGACAAAAGTACTCAAACCGCACCATACATAAAGAAAACCCAATACGAACTGCAACTCAAGGGCGACCTTTACCCTGGAACTAGCAATATTACACAGCTAACCGATGCACAACAATTGGCGAACTATGCGCCTTGGACGGGTGGAATGCTGAACAAACCCATCTATAACATCGCCATGAAAGATGGTGTTGTTACTTTTAATTTTCTAAAAAGCCTAACAGGTATCGAGGCACTACCACAGGAAACAAACGAGGTAAACGATAAGATTGACAAGATTTACACCATTGATGGACGCTATGTTGGCAACGATGTCAAAACCTTGCCAAAGGGTGTTTATATAATTGGCAAAAAGAAAATGGTGATTAGCAAATAAAATGGTGTATGCTGGTTAGCAAGTTTATAAGTTAACAGGTGAATAAGACCTACGATAGGCCTAGACTTTCGTAGCTTAACTTTCGTTTGACTAGCACATATCACTAACATACAAAGGCAATAAAGGCGATTAAACCTGCAATATATGCTTTGGTTAGCATTATGCAATGGTTTAACCGCCTTTATTATATCCTTATTTCCCCTGCTATGCGTATTCCCCCCAATAGATAGTTCATCTCGTTTATCAATTATTATCGATAGTTTTCATCACTTGCTACACAGCTTTAATATTCTTGATGGCCGCTAAAACAGTTAAACCCCAATCGGTGATTAGAGCCTAAACAGATGTTGTTTTATTGCCGAGCAGATAACTTGCCTTTGTAACGCAGGCGTAGCGGGCTACGTCAAGTTGTAAAGACAGACTAGATGCCGACAAGAAAATAAAAGATGTTAGGACACAACACAAAAACAAGAATTCTGGAAACATTGTGGTATAATGCCCGATTTGGGTTAAAAAACAGCAATTGATTGTTAGTATTTCTCTCGGCAACTACTTAAAAGCGATTTGTTAAACAGGTAAACATATTTTACAGATTACATTTTCTAGACGAACGTTTCTAGAGAAATACACCCGCAAAAAGCTATATAAAATGCGCTAAACGGGCGAAATTTGAACAATTTAAAAATGCTTTTCTCCTCCAATTTTTGCTATTTACTATGGTTTTGCATTTCTCTTTTGAGAAAAATTCTCTAAATTTCGCAACCGCAACAACAAGAAAAAAGTGATTAAAAGATAAATATTGAAATGCATTTTGCAGCAAAACGCATCGCAATATGCAGCAAAACACATTGCGTTTAGCACCAAAACGCAAGG
>NZ_CALKQY010000009.1:0-38906 GCF_937990675.1 Hoylesella shahii
AACGAACGTCTAAGATTATGCGTATGATATAAACCTCCTTATCCTTCATCGCTTGTTGGGCAGGCTTATTATATAGGGATAGTCCGTATACCCACATTTTGCCTTTATATTCAGCCCACGGACTGGTTTCCTCTGTCCCAATGTTCCTTATCTTAAAGGCACTGCCCCTAATAACATCAAATAGCTTTTTGGCGGGTTGCCCAACAAATTCGCTTCTCCGTGCATCAAGGGTAGGCAAGAAAGCTTCGAGCATCTTATTTTCCCTTTCGCGTTCTGCATCTGTCTGCGTGTTTTGAGCGTGCATGGTGAGGCCAAAGCATAGCGTAAAGATCAAAATAAATAACTTCTTCATCGTCTTAACATTTTATAGGTTTGTAACTAATTTTTTCTGAACCATATGTGGTATAGTCGGACTTATCTGTTATATGGCATTTCACGATACTGATACCACCGTCGAAGCGGTTAATGATTGTGCTTAATCTAGCAATGGCAGTTTCATCACTTGATTTAAAGCTATTAATACTTCTATACTGGTTCAGTATTTTACCGCATTTACCATCCAGTTTAAAATCATTAGTGGTGTCGTCAACTTCGTTTTCTATCTCCTTGAACATTGTTGCAGCTTTATTCCTATCGTTGATAATCAATGCATAATAGGTGTTCTCGTCTATGAAAACAAATGAACCACAAATGTTGGTACACTCTGGGCTCGCAGCTACTAAACAAAGATCTAATAAATCTTTTGCTGATGGAGGAGTAAAATTGGGGTGGTTGTGGATAATATACTTGGTGTGAGGACCATAATGATATTTTGCCCTGTCTGGAAGTCCTCCCTTTTCTGGCTCTACCATATAATGGCAGTTATCGTCATAAACTTCGATAGCACTAGCATGCTCAATATTGCCATGTTCCTTTATAATTTTTTTATATTGGGAGAAGTCAATGTAGTTATACTTTGCACCTTTATAGGGTTTCAGAGAGAACAAACTATCCAACATTTCCTTCATAGCACTCTTTGCCTTGTTGGAGTAAGGCAAGGAGTCGCACTCTTCCGGGATTGTGCTTTTCGGAATTATTCCTGAGGTATAGTTGTCTGCATATGGGCCATCGGAAGGTTTGGGCTTATGTTCGCCAGTGCTTCCACCTGTTCCACCGCCCCATCCAAGACGGTAGGTGCCATGAATCTGATAGGTGACTTGTACAATCATATTAATCCAATGTTCGATAGCAACTTGTTGTAACATCTTGCTATAATGCATTGCAAATTCTCTTGGGTCTGGACATTTGCGATATAATATGTCACAATCGATGATAATAACTATTTTGTTTTCATACCATTCTTTTTCTACCTTGCAATAAGAGGGAGGTATGTCTGAACGCCAAAGTGCCTCTTTCGCCCATTCTTCAATCGTACTGTGTTTTACACCATGGCAATTCCCATCTGGCGTTCCCATATAGCTTGATGTATAGCTGAACTTAAACACAGCCTTTGCCCCCTCTGTGTAGGGGTTTTCAAACCTTGTTCTTGGCAACTGCTCCTGCGTTAATGGCATCATACTGTCTTTAAGAAACTCGTACGCTTTAAGGCCATCGTCTACTTGCAGCCCCTTGTCAGATAAGATGGTGAAATCATTAGAATAGAGGAAACGCTGCGTTATAGGGATGTCGTTGTTGAGTGTTTCAGCAGTAACCACTTGTGGACTTTTAAGTTTGTTGTTCAGTTCAACGCACTCGTTATCCAGCTGCGTAAAACCAACAGGATAATACAATGCACCGCTTATCATCTCGGCTCCTTCATTGGCGAAAGGCACAATAAACACCATGCCGTGCATCGAACTGTTGCACAAGCGAATGTCCTCGAAGTACACCTGCTTGTCTTTTGTCAAGCTTTGAAACACAGGTTGCTGGTCGGTAGAGGCGTTTAACGCGTCAACAAATCGTTGAGCGTCTCTGTTTGTCACCTCATCTGGTAGCGACACACCTACATCGTATTCTTGTTGACTACAAGCGCAAATCAACAAGACGCATAACCAAATCATTGGCGCGATTACATTCGCCATCTTTACATTCTTTTTCATCATAGTTTTTTCATTTTGAGGTTATAATAATGTTTGCGAGATATACTTTTTCTACATCCTAAAGGATGGATTCTCCATACATGGAAGGGTTTTCTAAAGGCAATGTTATGTGATGTTTAATGTGGTTTTACCAACCCAAAGATTGAACTATAAGCTGCCTTTTGATTGCAAAAATAAGCAATTTATCAATTCGTTATTCTGCTGATAATATGTTTGTTAGCATATAATGGATATTTGTTATAACCTTGTTCGTATAATAAACAGTAATATGCTCGAAAGTGTAACAGGCTAAGTTAAGGCATGTTCTAAAAATTCCCCGCAAAGGTTCAATTGTTGTTCCTTGTTTTGCTCTTTGCTGTCTTTTTGCTTTTATCTGGCATCTTTCGCTTACTCTTTCAGTCGCATAGTTCACTATGCTCCTTCAAGAAGTAAGCAAAACCTGCTCAGCTAAAAGCTAAAAATACAGTAAAGGTAATTTTAGAACCTGCCTTAAGAAAATAAGACAGGAAAGATGTTGGCAAACAAACGGAAGGTGAACAGAAAGCCATTAAGCGAACGCCGAAAAATACTTGATAAACGGTGTAATGGCTGATAGGTGTTTTATCTTCTTGCTAGAAAAAAGCCATGCCACGCCCTTTGGGGGCAACGGCATGGCTTTACATATTGATTGCGCAAGCTTGCATTTGCAGGTGTTGGGCTTTCCAATGGTAAATTTTTGGTGTGTGTGGGTTTACATCTTAGTAACAATATCGCCCTCTGTGGCTTCAATAAACTGCACGAGGTTGCGTATTTCGGGGCTGTCGGGCACTTGTTCTTTCACCTGGAGCACCGAGTCGAACACGCTTGTTTGGCCGTGGAACACCAAGCGGTATGCGTTGGCGATGTGCTTTATGGTTTTGGGGGCTACGCCATCGGCTTTCAACATCACGGTGTTTACGCCGCCGTAGGCCAGCGGTTTACCGCCAAGGATGATGTAGGGAGGCACGTCTTTCGAGAAAGTTGTGCCCGCTTGAATCATGGCGCGGTCGCCAACACGCGTCTTGGCGTTCTCGATAACACTCGTTGAGAATATCACGCCGTTGCCAATTTCGCAGTCGCCTGCAATCTTTGTGCCGTAGCCAAACACGCAATCGTTGCCCACTTGCGTGTCGTGCGAGATGTGTGCACCCTCCATTAGGAAGTTGTGATTGCCAATAACGGTTTTGCAACCCTCGTGTGTGGCGCGGTTGATTACCACATTTTCGCGGATGGTGTTGTCGTTGCCGATGATGAGGAACGACCTTTCGCCCACGAAATTAAAGTCTTGGGGCAACGCTCCCAACACCGAACATTGATAAACGCTGTTGCCACTGCCCATGCGTGTGCCGTTAAGGATGCTCACAAAGGGGTAGATAACACAGTTGTCGCCAATCTCTACATCGTCTTCTATGTAGACGAAGGGGTAAATTTTGCAGTTGTCGCCTATCTTGGCGCGAGGCGACACCTCTGCTCTTGAACTTATATCGCTTGACATAATGTGAGGTTTTGAGTTGATGAGTTTGTGAGTTGATGAGTTGATGAGTTGATGAGTTTGTGAGTTTGTGGGTTGATGAGTTTGTGAGTTTTTGAGTTTTTGAGTTTTTGAACTTGTGAGTTTTTGAGTTGATGAGTTTTTGAGCTTTTGAGTTTATGAGTTCTTGTGCTGGATGTTAGTGAACAGCTGGGGTGGCGATGTTTGCCTGCGTAAGGTTTAACATGTAAACACACTGACAATCAGGTTTGCCTACCCTGCAATCAGAACAATTGTACATGCCTATGAGACATTATCGAACTGTTCTATATTCTGATATTCGTCATCTTAAAAGAACTCATGAACTTAGAAACTCAAAAACTCATAAACTTAAAAATGCACACACTTATTTGCCGCCTCCCAAGGCCATATAGAGATTAACAACGGCTTGCATCTTGTAGAAGTCGTCTTGAACCTTAGACAGTTCTACGTTAAGCAAAGTCTGTTGGGCGGTGATAACTTCGAGGTAGCTACCGCGACTTTCAGAGAGCAGTAGCTTGGTGTCTTCTACATTCTGGCGAAGTGTGGCGATTTGTTTGGCCTCGATGGCGCTCTTTTCGGCCGAAGCATTATAGAGCACCAAGGCGTTGCTCACCTCGTTGCCAGCACTTAGCACCGCTTGTTGCCAGGTGTTGTAGGCACGCTCGTATTGTATTTTGGCCACTTTAAGACCTGCAATGATTTGTCCGCGTTGAAAAATGGGTTGCACCAAGCTACCAACAGCAGTGAGAAGCAGTTTTGCGGGGTTGGTGATGCCCATGCCGCCGCTGTTGGTATAGCCACCTTGCCCACTAAGAGTGAGGGTGGGGTAGAACCTGCTACGGGCAGTTTGCACATTATAGAAGCATTGAGCGAGCGACATTTCGGCAGCATGCACATCGGGACGATTGTTGAGCAGCTGCAGAGAAATACCTGTAGAGAAGTTGGCTGGCAGGTTTTGATTGTCGAATGTGCCACGGGCGATGATGCCGGCCGATTGTCCTAGCAATAGCGAAAGGGCGTTTTCGGCCTCGCGCAACTGGCGTTTTAGCCCCACTTTTTGAGCCAGAACCGAATAGTAATTGCTCTCGGCACTCTGCACACCAGTAGAACGAACGCTGCCATATTCTTTTTGTAGCTTCATGGTTTCCCATGTGTCTTTGGCCAATTTTTCCATTTCGTCTATCAGCACCAATTCTTTATCCAGCATCAGCAGCGTGTAATACAGGTTGGCAACGTTGGCAATGAGCTTGGTGCGAGCAGCCAGTTGATAGTCTTTCATGCCCAAAAGCGCCATTTGCGAACTGCGTTTGGCCGAGAGAAGCGAACCAAAGAGGTCGATGGTCCAGCTGGCCGAAACGGGTAGCGAATAGGTTTTTACCGCTTCATTACCATCCCACGAGCTGATGGTGCCCTGCGGAGAGAAGGCAAACGAAGGCAAGAAAGCCAGACGGGCCGACTTTAATTGTGCTTCGGCAGCCTGCACGTTGAGTGCCGCATTGAGCAAATCGTAGTTGTGCTCAAGCGCTGTGGCAATGAGCGATTGCAGTTGTGGGTCGGTAAACACGCTTCGCCAAGGCAGGTTGCCAAAGCTAGCCGTATCGGTAACAGCCAGCGTGTCGGTGTCTGAAAGAGGCGAACGAACCACCCCTTTGGCGTTAACCTCAGGACGTTCGTATTTGCCATAGAGGCTCTTGCAGCCCGTTAAGGCTAGGGCTGCAAGTGCCAGGATGATGAAATTCTTTATCTTCATTGTTTTGATTTCATGTCTTTTTCTATCGCCATTTGGCGTGCATACTGTTTCAACTCGCTTTTTACTTCACGGTTTTCTTCGTCGTTAAATTCCAAAGGCTTGATTTTCTCCTGTAGATATTGGAAGATAACGAACAGCGCGGGCACAACAAATATTTGTAATAACATACCGATGAGCATACCGCCAACGGCTGCTGCACCCAGCGTTTGGTTACCGTTTTTGCCCACACCGCTAGCAAACATCATGGGCAGCAGACCAATAACCATGGCCAAACCAGTCATTAAGATGGGTCGCAGACGCGATGCTGCACCCAAGATGGCGCTGTACTTGATGGCCATACCCATGCGTCGACGTTCCAAAGCAAACTCAACAATGAGGATGGCGTTCTTAGCCAGCAGACCAATGAGCATGATAAGGGCAATCTGCATGTAGATGTCGTTCTGGTGACCGAATAGCTGTGTAAAGATGAATGCACCTGCTAAACCGAAGGGTAACGACAAAATTACCGAGAAGGGAAGCAGATAACTCTCGTATTGTGCCGAGAGAATGAGGTAAACGAACAACAAGCAGAGGGCGAAAATGATGGCCGTGGTGTTGCTTTGTTCGTGCTCTGAACGGGTAAGGCCCGAGAAATCGTAACCATAACCCGTGGGCAATGTCTGTGCTGCCACCTCTTCAATGGCTTTGATAACCTCGCCTGAAGAATAGCCTTCGGCGGGTGTGGCATTGACATTGATACTGGTGAAGAGGTTGAAGCGACGCACATTGGATGGGCCATACACACGCTTGAGTGTGCAATATTCGCTTACGGGCACCATACCTTGTGCTGTGCGCACATAGATGTTGGTGATGTCGCTTGGTTTCATACGGCTGGCTACATCGCCTTGTATCATCACACGATAGAGCTTACCAAAGCTGTTGAAGTTGGAAGCGTACATACCACCATAATAACCTTGCAGCGTTGCCAGCACCACGCGCGGACTAATGCCGCTTTGTTTACACTTGGCCACATCCACATCCACCATATATTGTGGGTAGTTGGGGTTGTAAGTGGTCATAGCGTTCTGTATTTCTGGACGCTCGTTCAGCGCCTTTAGGTAGTCTTGTGTAATCTTAAAGAAATGGTCTATCGAGCCACCCGTCTTATCTTGCATTGTGAACGTAACGCTATTGGTGAGACCATAACCAGGAATCATCGGCGAACCAAAGGCCAAAATCTGCGCTCCCTTGATGCTAGAGATTTGTTTATAGATGGTGGCAAGTACAAGGTTAGAGCTGCGCACGTCTACAAAGAAACGCATAATGCCATCACCTTGCCACAGGCCTGATAGCTTATAGAAGAATCCGCTGGTGCGTTCTTCAAAGGGTTTAAGCTTAAGTACAAACGTGGCTTGGTCTGAACCCTTGCCTGCAATGAAGTTATAGCCCACAATTTGTTCGCGACTTTGAATCATGGGGTTGTTGGCCAGCATCTCATCCACTTGGTTTACCACCTCTTGCGTATGCTCCTGGCTAGTAGCGGGAGGCAACGAGATGGTTACAAATAGTGTACCTGTGTCTTCGTTGGGCACAAGTCCTGTCTTAGTGGTGCTCATTGTAAAGGCTAAAACCACAATTCCCACCACTACAGCGATGCCTGTTATGATGCGATGACCAATAAGGTTTTCAACGCCTTTGCGGTATTTGCCCAGCATCTTGTTGAAAGCCACGTTGAAACCCGTGTGAAACCGGTCGATGAACGACGACTTTTTGCCGTGTTCGCCATCGGCATGAGGCTTAAGCAAAATGGCACATAGCGCAGGCGAAAGGGTGAGTGCGTTGATAGCCGAGATAACAATAGACACGGCCATAGTAACACCAAACTCGCGATAGAATGTTCCCGACGTGCCACTGATAAACGATACAGGCACAAACACGCAGGCCATAACCAGTGTAATGGAGATAATGGCACCCGAAATCTCGTTCATGGCATCGATGGCAGCCACCTTCGAACTCTTATAACCCATATCGAGCTTGGCATGAACGGCCTCGACCACCACGATGGCATCGTCTACCACAATGGCAATGGCCAACAGCAAGGCCGAAAGCGTGAGCAAGTTGATGGAGAAACCAAACATCCACAAGAAAAGGAACGTACCAATGAGCGACACAGGCACGGCGATGAGCGGGATGAGCGTTGAACGGAAGTCTTGCAAGAAGATATAAACCACGAGGAACACCAGCACAAAGGTGATAACCAAGGTCATGATAACTTCTTCAATAGAAGCGAAAAGAAACTCGGTTACATCGTAGTTTATCTTATAAACAAGGCCTGGAGGGAAGGTCTTAGATTGTTCTTCAAGCACCTTCTTTACGTCTTGCGCAATCTGCGTGGCGTTAGAACCAGCAATCTGTTGCACCATACCCATTACCGAAGCATGGCCATCGTTCTTCATCTTCACGGCATAACCCAGCTCGCCCAGTTCAATTTTGGCCACGTCTTTGAGGTAAAGCGTTTGGCCAAGGGTGTTGTTGCTGATAATGATGTTGCCGTATTCTTCGGGCGTTTTGAGCCTTCCTTTATAGCGCATGGTATATTCGAAGGCCACATTGCTTTGTTCGCCAAACGAACCAGGCGCTGCTTGGATGTTCTGTTCGGCCAATGCAGCAGTAATATCGCTAGGCATAAGACCGTATTGTTTCATCTTGTCGGGTTGCAACCACACACGCATAGAATAGGTGCTGGAGCTAAACGATTGCACGTTGCCCACACCCTGTACACGTTTGATGGCGGGCTGGATATTGATTTCGTTGAAGTTGGTGATAAACTTGGCGTCGTATCGTCCGTCGGTCGACGTGATACTATACATGATAACGTTACTCGTTTGACGCTTCGACGTGGTTACACCCACCTGCGTTACCTCGGCTGGCAGCAGTGCTTGTGCCTGTTGCACGCGGTTTTGCACGTTCACGGCGGCCATGTCGGCATTAACACCTTGCTTAAAATATACGGTAATCATGGCCGTACCGTCGTTTGTGGCAGTACTTTCCATGTAGGTCATGTTCTCCACGCCGTTGATGCTCTCTTCAAGAGGCACCACCACGGAGTTAAGAACCGTTTGGGCATCGGCTCCCTGATAGTGCGCCATCACCGAAATGGTGGGCGGGGCAATGTCGGGATACTGCGCAATGGGCAGCGACACGATGCCGATAAGACCCAGTAGCACCAAGAACACAGAGATAACCGTGGAGAGTACTGGGCGTTGTATGAATTTTGTAAAAGTCATATTCCTTGTTGTTGAGTATTTAAGTTCGTGCGTTTATTTCGTTTTCGAGGCTTGTTGCTAAGGAATTCGCTGCTTTGTTGGTCTACGATTGGCTGGCAAATGCCTCCAATAACTTGCTGTGGCAAGGCTAACCTAGTTAGGCTTGAGCCATCAAGTGCTGTCGCTTGCTTATGTCGCAACAGATAATGCATAGCCGTTGAAGTTCACCATGCAAAACTCAAAACCTTAAAATGAATAACCTAAGAACTTAAAGACTATTGTTTTTACTTCTTCATCATGTTCATAAACCCATCAACGCTACTCTGGTTTTTGCCCATTTTGGCAGCGTCAGACACCTTTTTGAGATATTGTTCCTCGGTGAGAGGCACAATTTCAAGACTATCTTTCAGCGTGGTTAGTCCGCGGGTAACAATCTTATCGCCAGCTTTCAGTCCGCCAGTAACCACATAGTTGTTGCCATCGTTTTGTGGATCGACGGTAATCTCGGTGTATCTCACCTGGTTTTTGGGGCCAACCTTATACACAAACACCTTATCTTGAATTTCGGTTGTTGCACTTTGAGGAATAACAAGGCTGTTGTTGCTCACGCGTGGCACAATAATTGTGCCCGAAGCACCACTTTTAAGCAGATGTTCGGGGTTGGGGAAGCGGGCAATAAGCGACACAGCACCCGTTGCCTGATTGATAACACCACTCATTTTTACCACCTTTCCTGGGTGTTGATATAGGGTTCCGTCGGCCAATTTTAGTTTCACTTCAGGGAAATCTTCAATAGCAGCATGTGTTCCACCAGCACGCTTGCTCATGTCGAGCACGTCTTTCTCGGTCACAGAGAAATACACTTCCACCGAAGAGGCGTTCGAAACCGTTGTTAATGGTTCAACGCTTTGCGCACTAACCAGTGCACCCACCTTGTAAGGCAGACTGCCAACGATGCCGTTAGCCGGACTCTTTACGAAACAGAAACCTAGCATATCTTTGGCCGATGCCAACGAAGCTTGTGCTTGAGCCACAGCCGCACGAGCGTTTTCATAGTTGTTTTCAGCCGTTTGCAGTTCGTAAGAACCGATAACATTGCGTTCGTGCAGTTTCTTGCTGTTATCGAAAGTAAGCTTAGTGGTATTTAATTGCACCTTAGCCGAGTTTAATGCAGCCTGTGCTTGGCGCACTTGAGCCTGATAAGTGGTATTGTCTATCACAAAAAGCAATTGACCCGCCTTCACCACTTGACCTTCTTGCACACACAATTTTGTGATAAAGCCCGACACTTTGGGCCTTATCTCCACGTCTTGCACGCCCTTAATAGAGGCTGGATAGGTGGTTTGGGTTTCCGAACCTTGCGTACCAACCGTCATAACGGGATATTCGTTGTCGCCCATCTTTATGTCGTTCTTGCCACCACATGCAGCCAAGAGGGCTGAACAGACCGCCAACATTAACCATTTCTTTTGTTTCATACCTTATTTATATAATGCTATTTAGTTGCTGTTTTGCAAATTGTTGTTACCCTATTTAGAAAACTATACGTTTTTGTTTAGTTTTTACAATGCAAAGTTACGAATAATAACGGCTCGCTGTTGTTTGCTTTTCGTCTTTTTAATATTTATTAATACACCCTTTTCAAGACGTCGCATTTGCCTCTTTTACTATTGTTACGCGCAGTGTTAGGCGCCTTTCTTACGCGTTTCGTCGCACCTTTGGGCTTGTTTTGCCTTTAATTTGGTTTTCGTTGTATTACTAATTCCTTTCTGTATTAAATACTCAAGTTGTGCAATGGCTAAGTGTACTTCTTGGGTTTGCTTAGAATTAAATGAAGTGTACAAATCTAGAAGACAGTGTTTCTAGGTTTTAGCGATTTAGATGGGTGAATAGTGTTAGTGCAGCCAATCACCATTTATCAGCTTCGTTGTTTGTGTTAAGTATATGCCTTATTGCTGCACGCTTATTAATAAGGTGTAGTTAGTGGGACGTATTAAATTAAGGGAATTATTTTTTCTCTTCTTTTTTCATCGGAAGTTGTGGCGCCACAAAGTCGTATTCGCGCAAAATGCGTTGAGTGCGTTCGGCTTTTGTCTCGGTATGGCCGTTCACCTTTATCAATTTAAATAAGTAACCCAGAAAGCCTAAGACGTTAAAACCAAGGTTGCCAGGGCGGATATTCTGTAGTTGAGCGTTAATCGAGTTGTCTTTTAGGTTGAATTTTATCGAGGGTCGCCTACCAAATATCACCACTTCTTTCAGCATTCGGTCGGTTGTTTTTAGTGGAATGCTGTCTTTTTTTTCAATTTTTACTGTTTGAGTCGAATCTTTTGGCGTTATGCTGTCGGTCTTTTCTGTTTGAGAAAAGGCTACAGAAGCTTGCATGGCCATAAACAGCCAGACGGTGAAATGCATGGCGTTTCGCATAATGAAATGGTTTATAGTTGACGTTGCAAATATACCGATTATTTTTAAACCCACGTATAGGGTGATGTGTAAAATATGTTATGCTGTGGGTTGGTGTGCTGCTATGATGGAAATTATCGGCAACAAACTTGCCGTTTCTTATATTTTTGTGCTAATTTTGCACAGATAAGGCCACGTTCAACAGACAGAATGTTGCGAATGGGCTTAATCATAACGACATGTTAAGAATAAAAAAACTAGACATATTTATCTGTAAGCAGTTCGGGATGCTGTTTCTCGGAACGTTCTTCATCTGCCTTTTTGTGCTGATGATGCAGTTCTTGTGGCGCTCGGTAGACGAACTGGTGGGCAAGGGTCTAACAATAGAGGTACTAGCACAGTTCTTTTGGTGGATGGCCCTGGTGATGGTGCCGCAGGCTTTGCCTTTAGCCATATTGCTCTCCTCGCTTATCACCTTTGGAAATCTTGGAGAAAGTTCGGAGTTAACCGCCATCAAGTCGGCTGGTATTTCGCTTACACGTACGTTTAGTTCGCTGGTGGTGGTGTGCAGTCTTATCAGTGTCACATCATTTGTGTTTCAAAACAACATCGGACCTTATTCAACCATCAAGCTTTCGCAGCTGCTTATCTCGATGAAGCAGAAGAGTCCTGAACTGGGAATACCCGAAGGGGTGTTCTATGATGGCATACCCAACAGCAATATTTATGTGCAAAAGAAGGATAATAAGACTGGAAAGTTTTATGGGATAATGATTTATCGCATGAGCAACAGCTACGAAGACTCTGAAATTATATTGGCAGACTCGGGCATGTTGCAGACAACGGCCGAAAGAAAACACTTGCTACTCACGCTCTGGAATGGCGAATGGTTTTCTAATCAAGCACAAGAGATGGGTAGTAATGCTGCTGCCCCTTTCCGTAGGGAAACGTTTTTGGAAAAGAAAACGCTGATAGACTTTGACGGAGATTTTAGCATGACCGATGCCGAACTGTTCTCGGGAGACGCTCGAGGCAAGGGGTTGAAACGACTTTATCGCGACCTCGACTCGTTGCAAACCAACAACGACAGTATTGGGCGGGTGTTTTATAAAGAGGTGCAAGCAAACTATTTCAGTACCTCGCTTATGACTAAGGCCGATACGGTGGCTGCTGTAAAAGAGTCGACAAACACTGCTTTCAACGTGGATAGCGCTTTTGCAAAACTTAATGGCGACGACAAACGAAATGTTTTGGCCGCAGCACGTTCGCAAGTGCAGTCTGTTGCCTCCGATATGGAGTTTAAGTCGATGATAACCGAAGATGCTAACAGAATGATAAGGCAACATAAGATTGAGATATACAAAAAGTTCTTGGTGGCCCTCTCGTGTCTTATCTTCTTCTTTATCGGGGCTCCGCTGGGCACAATCATTCGTAAAGGTGGACTGGGTATTCCGGTTATCGTGTCGGTGTTGGTGTTTATTGTGTATTACATCCTCGATAACACGGGCTATCAAATGGCGCGACGTGGAATATGGGCCGTGTGGTTTGGCGAACTGTTAGCCACGATGGTGCTCACGCCCTTGGCCGTGTTTGTTACTTATAAGGCCAATAAAGACTCGGCCGTGTTTAACTTTGATGTCTACCGCGAGCTGCTTTTCAATCTGCTAGGCATACGACAGAAACGCAACATCATGGCTAAAGAGGTGATTATTAACGAACCCAATTATAAGCAAAATATTGAATTGCTGAACGAGGTAACGGCTAGGGCTCAGGCTTATGCCGAAGCACACAGACTGAAAACGCCTCCAAATGTCAAGCGGGTGTTCTTTGAATATCAACCCGATAACGAGATGGCGGAGATTAATCGACTGCTCGAGACGGCTATTGACGATTTGGGTAATACGCGCGATAAGCTGATTTTGAACCTGCTTAATGCCTACCCCGTGATGTCGGTAAAGGCGCATACGCGACCCTTTAATAGGCAATGGCTCAACACGGTGGCGGCTATTGTGGTGCCTGTGGGCCTGGTGCTATACATCCGAATGTGGCGTTTTAGGCTGAGGCTGCTTAAAGACTTGCGCGTGGTGGTACACAACAACAACCTGATTATTGCGCAAATGGCTAAGCTATAATAAGCTGCTGGCGGCCGAATGGGATGGGGTGTTAGATAAAAAATGCAATGTAATAGGCGATAACCAAAGGGTGCCAACGTATTAAGGATTATTGCTAGAGCAAAATGCATGGCCATAGGGCGGTTGTGCGCTTGTGGGTTGATGCATGGGGCTTACTTCTCCTTGTTGTTTGCGCGTTTGTTTGCTCACCCCACTGGCTCGTCTGCTTGTTTCTCTCTAAACTAAGTAGTGTTGCAATGCCTTCGTTGATGATGCCCTTTGTGAAAGTGTTTGGAAATAGTTTGATAATAACGAATACATTAAATATAAACCGAAATGCAAGAAATAAAACTCAATAGCGTAGAAGAGGCAATAGCGGACTTCAAAGAAGGTAAGTTCGTGATTGTTGTTGACGATGAGGACCGCGAAAATGAAGGCGACCTTATCGCTGCTGCTGAAAAAATTACTCCCGAGATGGTGAACTTCATGCTGAAACATGCTAGAGGCGTGCTCTGCGTACCCATCACCTTGTCGCGTTGTAAAGAACTAAATCTGCCACATCAAGTAAGTGATAACACCTCGGTGCTTGGAACACCGTTCACCGTCACTGTGGATAAACTGGAGGGATGCTCCACTGGCGTGTCGATACACGACCGCGCTGCCACCATTAACGCCTTGGCCGACCCCGCGTCTACACCAGCAACCTTCGGTAGACCTGGGCATATCAATCCGCTTTATGCTCAAGATAATGGTGTGTTGAGACGTAGTGGACATACCGAGGCTGCTGTTGACCTCTGCCGTATGGCGGGCTTATATCCAGCTGGTGCACTGATGGAGATTATGAACGAAGACGGAACGATGGCTCGCTTGCCCGAACTGAAGGTTATGGCTGATAAATATGGACTGAAGCTGATTAGCATTAAGGATATGATTGCTTATCGATTGAAGACCGAATCGCTCATCGAAGTGGGACAAACTGTGGAAATGCCCACTAAGTACGGCCATTTTAAACTTACCCCCTTTAGGCAAGTAAGTAATGGCTTAGAACATTTTGCACTTACTAAGGGCGAGTGGAAAGACGACGACGAACTGCTGGTGCGCGTGCATTCATCGTGTGCCACGGGCGACATCCTCGGCAGTTTGCGATGCGACTGCGGCGACCAACTGCACCATGCGCTGGAGATGATTGAGAAAGAGGGACGCGGTGTGCTTATCTATATGCAACAAGAGGGTAGGGGCATTGGCTTGATGAACAAGATTGCGGCCTATAAACTGCAAGAACAAGGCTACGACACCGTTGACGCTAATGTGCACCTGGGTTTCAAACCCGATGAACGCGACTATGGATGTGGGGCACAAATGCTTCGCCATCTGCACGTACATAAAATGAGACTCATGACCAATAATCCTGTTAAGCGTGTTGGACTGGAGGCCTACGGACTTGAAATTACCGAGAATGTGCCTCTAGAGGTGCATCCCAACGAGTACGATTACAACTATCTTAAAACCAAACAAGACCGTATGGGGCATCATTTGCACCTCTAACGAGGGGCAAACAGGTTGCTGTTGCTTCAGTGTGAGGCAAGCGGCATTAAGGTGATGGGATGTTGGCGCATGTTTGGCGTGGCGGCAATAAGGCTCATACTGATAAGATCAAGCAAATAGGTTTGCAGAAAGTAAATGCTTTGCGCATTAGTTGTTTAGCCAACCTATTTGCTTTTTTTATTTGCACTAGGTGGGTTGATGTACGCAATAAGGCAACCTGGTGATACTCGCAGGCGCAACGGCGCAGGCGTTTAGTGGTGAGATAAACGCCTGAAGGCTTGTTGTTTGCCCGTTTTCAAGGCTCTTTCTTATTTGTACGTACGAGAGGCAAATTGCTGTGTTGCTCATTCTCGCGCGCAGAATGGGTGCTGCTGTGTCGTATTGCGTGTAAGCACTTTTGTTCTTCAAGTTTTGTTTTGGGTTAACATGGCTATATGTTCTCTGCGTTGTAAAATATTTGGTGCAAAATTTAACATTGTGAGCGCGTTTTTTTTCATCAACTGTCCACTCGCTCGCAAATAATCGATTCTCGCTGAGGTTTGTTATGATGGAAAATATGGTTAGCTGGTAAAGTCTAACAAAGCGAATTTTTGACAAAATAAACGGTGTTTTATGTGAGAAAAGAGGCTATTTGGTGCAAAAAGCACGGTTAAATGCAGCAAAATGCAATGCTAACTCCTACAAAACGCAGTGCTAACTCATGCAAAACGCAGTGCTAACTCCTACAAAACGCAAGGTTATTTGGTGCAAAACGCAGCTCAAAACATAGCTTTTTGAAAAGTTTTGAGCGTTTTACATCGACAGAAGTAATACCAAAAACCTGTTTTTTTGTGGCTAAAACCACCTAAAAAGTAGTGTTTTTACGGCCAAAAATTGTTTTCAGAGCGGAGCAAAATCGAGCGTTGGCGAGAAAATAGAAGGGCAAAATGGTGCAAAAAGCCGTTTTTGCGCTCAAAAGTGGTTCAAAAATTTAGTGTCTAAGGCCAAAAAGTGGGCAAAAAGCATGCTTTGGGGTCTAAATTTTCGCTAGAAGGGGTGGTTTGCGGGATGGTGTTTTGTAAAGAAACATTACTAAATTTAACAAAGTCTATAAATAATGTGTACACATTAAAAACTATCTGCAGTATTTCGACTCTTGTCTAATCCTATTTTTCAACATTAAATCTAGTTTCTTCTATTTCTAATACCCCAAAGTGGCGTTATCACCGTGCAACGATGTTGTAATAAGCACGATTGTTTTAGTGCGTAATGGTCCATTGAGTAGGGGTTTAATTCAGTTAAATAACACGAGATAGGTTATAAAAAGAACAGTTTTTATTTTTGTTTTTATTAAGAACTTTTTTTGTTAATTGTTGCGTGTTTTTTTGCTGATAATCTGTGTTTTATTTCAAAAAACGATACTTTAAGAAGATTATGTTTTGCATTGATATTAAATGTATAATGCGTTTTATATGTAATAAAAAGAACAATTCACTAAGTGCAGGTACTGTAACCCTTCTTATGAACAGTGATTTAAAAAATATTTACAATATCTTCGATTTTTATTTGGAATATATACGAAAAACATTTAACTTTGCACCGTGAAATAATTAACCCATGAGACAAGAAATAAGTCTGTGCGAACTTCAGCCCAAAGGTCACTGTTTGACTTCAATGAGGCAACTGTCTAGCAACTTTAAATTGCCAGACAGCTACAATGCCGAGAGCATTTTGGGGGGACACAGGCAACAACTTTTATCGAATGTAACCCTTACTTTTTTGTTACGACGATGAGGCTGTTTTGACAAAATAATTAAATACCATGAATAAAAGAGTTAGTGAGAATGATGTTGAGGCTTTCCTCAAGAGGCTAGAACCAAGAAAGTACTCTTTCGCCTTTACTAGTGTTGTAATCATCAACATAAAGAAAGATGCGTTTGTGCAGCGTGTTGTTAAACCTTTAGGTTTGCACGGCTTATGCGGTAGAGAAGTTGTAGTTGAAGGTTTTGGGGCTAGAAGCCACTAAGTTTAATCTTAATAATGGAGAGATAATAGGATGAAGCGATTTAATTTTATTTCTAGCGCCACCATATTACTAATGGTGGTGAGCAGTGTTTTTATTTCTTGCTCTAAAGACGGTGTAGACGAAATGGTGCAACCTGTTGAGAAAGAAAAAAAGGGCGTGCTCTTTACGATGGTCGAAGAGCAATTTGGCGATGATGCCGAGGTGCGCTCTCTGGCCCAACCTTGTGGCATTGATACGATTGATATGGGTAATGGATTAGAGGCAGAAGTAACCATTGAGCGCGATTTAAACGATAAAGCAGCTCAGACACGCGCCCTTAAAACCGATAACCATTATACCATTGTGGCCTTCGCGGTGGGTAGTGGGCAAATGATAGGTGAGATTAAAGGGCGGTTTAACCTCGCCACGGGTCATTTTATGGCCGATGCGCACACCAATGCTTATATCACACTCGAGTCGGGGCGTCAGTATAACTTTGTATGTTACACCGATGAATATATTTCGCGCAATGGTGTGACGCTCACTGTTCCTCATACTAATGCTCAAAGTGCCATGTTGGCAAGAACCACTAATGTAACTATTCTTCCGCAACGACAGCAATCTATTAGTTTTGCTTTGAAGCGACTTGGTGCTCGTGTTCGCACCAGACTTGTGGCTGCTTGGCCCTTCACGGGCGTTTCTGGTTATATTTCGTCGATGCCAAACGATGCTCCTGCAGCTCTTAGTTACAATATGCAGGATGGTACCCAGAAGTTAGTGGGGACTACCACAGCTAAGGCAGCAGCACAAACCTATGATCCCACAACACCATACTCACAGTCTGGCGTTACGTTTAATTCTGTGATTAGCTCCAATTACGGCTACTACCTAGCTGGAACAAACTCTGGTCAGGTTGCTATTACATTTACGGGTGGTGCACTTTACAACAAGGCAATTTCACATTCCACGCATCGTTATCGGTCTGAAAAGATATTTAAGGGTGGTGGCTCATATGTTCTTCGTGTGAAATTGTTACCCCAATACATTTATTTGTTTAATGATGGGCATGTTGGGCCGCGTTATTACCCTCAAAATCCAAGTGCTAAACCCATAGCGCTTATGATTGGAGAAAGACGTGGCATTGCACTTTGGAATGCAAATAGCAATCAGAAAGTTCCCTGGCATCAACTCTTTTATTTTCAAAACCAATACAATCCGAGAGCTATTGTAGAAAATGCTTCTAATTCAAAAGAGAATCGTTTGCGGGCTTTAAGAGACTCTGAAACAGGAATGGGGTGGACTTGGGACCCTTTTTTCTATCGACATGATGGCAGATGGATGGTGAAAGCAAATGAGAGTTATAATTTTCCTGCCTTCTTTTATGCAGCACACTTTGATGTGGAACTGCTGAGTAGAGGGATACCTCTTCATGAAAGGGTGAGAGGAGATAGAAAATGGTATTTAGGTTCTGCTCATGTGTGGCCAGATGTGTTTGCTCTTCTCTCTCAAAGAGTGTGGTTTTGGCAAGATACTCGAGGCCAATGGAATACTTATCTAGCAGATTTGGCATTTACCCAAGTGGGCGGTACGCCACTAAAAGATGATGATTATTGGACAAGTGTAGAAATCTCAGACATGTATGAGTGGCATGAGAGAAATGCTGTTAAAAGGCATATTATATTTGTAAGTGGTAATTGGTTTGGTGTTGGGGAATATGATGCTGACGGTCCAAGCTCAGAACATAAATATAGAGTGCGTCCGTTCATCGATCTTTAAAAAGATACGCATGATGACTTTCGGTTCTTAATGGTTTTTATCTAGCAACTTAGGCGCGTTGTTTGAAACGCACGACTTTATTGTGTGGCAGATAATGAAATAAGGGTGCTGGTGGTGCTCAATATGTGCCGATATACAACATGCAAAAAGAATATTAAACATCGTGCTGACCAAGAAAGTTGGCCGTTTACTGAAATTTAGTCTTAAGTTTTATTGATACCTTGTCAGGGGGTTGTGTGCAGAGAATTGCATTATTCTTGTCGGCGGACAGATGCACACACCCCTTCTTTAGACCTCCTGTTGGTGCAACATGGTTTGGACTGAGATGTGGCAGGTAGAAACTTAAGAACTAAATACAGTGAAAGAGGCTTGCTTGAGCTTGTAATATACAAACGATTAAAAACATAATGAACAGAACAACCTTGTATTTGGCGTGCCTTGAGCCACTTAGTAGATGCAAAAGAGAACGTTATGTTGAACGCAGAGTGAGCGTTTTGGCCCGTGCGTATGCATCAATGCTAAGTGCTACAGCTTTGCATCGTATGCAGGTGTTGTTGTGGTGATAAAAAACAACTTAAATTAAAATATTATATACCATGAATAAAAGCGTTAGTGAAAGTAGTGTTGAAGCTTACCTTAGAGGGGATGGTGCGCGTAAAAATGTCTATGTGTGTCCCTGTATGGAACAACTAATGATAGAAAACATACTGCTTGGGCATACATCTGTAGACGGCGACGGTAAGGGCTCTACTGAAGATGACTATAACCCCAACGACGATGAGATAGGCGGTGGCGATTTTGAAATTGAAGTTTAATACGATGAAAAATAAGATTATGACACGATTTGTTTCATTGTTGGGTGCTAGCGCTCTGGTGTCTATGGCCGTCGTTGTGTCGGGATGCAATAGTGATTGGGATGCCGAAGAAAACCTCTCAACAGGTGAAGACGAACAAGGGCTGGTGTTTACACTTGCCGAAGAGCAGTTTGGCGATGATGTGGAAGTGCGTGCATTGGCAAAACCTGACGTTGTAGACACGGTGGATGTGGCCGATGGTGTGGAGGCCGAAGTGGCCGTTGAACGCGATGTAGACGAAGAACGCTCCATCACCCGCGCCCTTAAAACCAACAATCATTACACGATTGTGGCCTTCGAGGCTGGCACGGGTAAAGAAAAAGGTAAGATAACTGGAACGTTTAACCTGGCTACCGGAGCTTTTATGCCTGATAAAGGAAGGGGTCGACACATTATTCTTACACCCAATAAAAACTACCATTTTGTGTGTTATGCTGATAAGTTTATTTCCCGAAAAGGTAATGTGCTAAATGTGTCGCGAGGTAATGCAGAGAAAGCACTGGCAGGAAGGACGGCCAATGTTAAAATTCTTTCACAAAAACGGCAGTCGATAGCGTTTCATTTAGAGCGTTTTGGTGTGCGGGTTCGTACTAAGTTGGTGGCACCAGTTCCAATCTCCACTATGATTATCGCCAAAATAGAGACGTCTAAAAAGGAGATTCCCTTAGGACTAAATGTAAATATGCTGTCTTGGGATAAAAAGCTAGAAGGTGCAAGCGGTGTTGAATGTCCTGAACGTGAATATGGAACGACTAAAAGTTTTGTTATAGATAAAAAGTACAGCCTTAACGCTGTGCTTAGTAATGGATACGACTATTTTTTGGCGGGAACTAATTCGGCAAAGCTCAATCTAAGAATTACCCATGGAACTCTTTATGGTAAATCCATAATCACCAAAACACCTATCCCGCTTTCAAAGGGAAAAAATCTACAGGCTGCCCATTCGTATGTTATACGCTTGACACTACTTCCTAAATACAAGTATTTATGGAATGATGGCCAAGTGAACTATCTCTCTAAGAGGGATAGAAAAAAGTTTACACCTATCGCGCTGGTGGTGGATAGCCACTTGGCCATTGCATTGTGGGATGCGAATGGCGGTCAAGACCTTGCTTGGCACACGCTAAACGCATTCACTATCAGCTATAATAGTAGGCGCATTTCTGAAAACACTGGTAGTAGTATAGAAAATGTTAAAAGGGCAATTAAGGATTCTGAGACAGGAAAAACGTGGACGTATGAAAGGATTTGGAATGGATGGCTTAATAAGCATCTTATCAAGGCAGACGAGGCACAATATTTTCCTGCTTTTTATCATGCGGTGCATTTCTATGACTACCTGTCTAAATATCGCTTACCTAAAGGGCAGCAGCTTGCTGCGAATCTTAAACAGCGTGGACCGTGGTTTATGGCAAGCGTTAGCCCGTGGGTAAAAGTGTACACAACGATAACTTTTACAGATGAAAAGAACTTTGGTTCGCGTGGTAGGTGGGATGGTTATCTAGGAGATAGAGCCTTTAAGCTGGCTGATGGAGACAATCTGGAGTTTAATGTAAACTATTGGACGAGCGCAGAAGGTTCAAACGAAGCCAATAATGAAGATGCTCCTGTAGAAAGGCATATTATATGGATACATCAACCTAATTATGGTGTAGGAAGCGTGTTCGCAGGAGGACTTGGAAAGGATGTGAAGGCCCGTGTGCGCCCCTTTATCTACTTCTAACTAGCATTGATTCATTGTTGTTGTTAATCATGTAGCGTCTATACATCTTTTATTATCTTTTGTCGCCATCTTGCTTGTCTTTATAACTTAACGTAGCTCGCTATGCATTTGTTAAATAAAGATAAGCAAGATGACGACAAGTAAATGAAAGATGAGTAAGGGATAATGGGTGAAATAGGTAATATTGAGACGCATTTTACTTACTCATCGGTGTTCTGAAATTTGTATTTTGGCTATCGGTTGGATTGATGGTTTGTGGCGTAAAGACAAGGGGGTGCAAGCTTATTGCGTTGAACTGCCAAATCGTGCGGCTTATAAAGAAATCGAGTTTGCAATATATGCTTTGTTTGTTAGGTCGATGGACTGTTGTTGTAGCAGGGCATAATCTAAAACCAGCTGTTTTGAACACTTGCTCGGGGAAAGCGATAATAAATAAAAGAAAAATTAAAGATTTTGTAAAATAAACTTGCTTTTGTTTCGTTAGCTGCAATATAATAACTACATTTGCACAATAAACCTTCTAAACAAGAAAATTTATGGCACAATTATCCGACAGACTAAATCGGCTCTCACCCTCGGCTACACTAGCAATGTCGCAAAAAAGTGGTGAAATGAAAGCACAGGGTATAGATGTTATCAATCTTAGTGTGGGCGAGCCTGACTTTAATACGCCCGACCACATCAAGGACGCAGCTAAAAAAGCTGTGGATGAGAACTATTCTAGATACTCACCTGTGCCCGGATATGTTGATTTGAGAAAGGCTATTGTTGACAAGCTACAGAAGGAAAACAATTTGGAATATAGCGTTAACGAGGTGTTGGTGTCTAATGGCGCAAAACAATGTGTGTGCAATGCTGTTATGGCGCTGGTAAATAATGGCGATGAGGTGATAGTGCCTGCTCCTTACTGGGTTAGCTATCCCCAGATGGTGAAACTGGCAGGAGGTACGCCTGTGTATGTTAATGCTGGATTTGACCAAAATTTTAAAATGACTCCGCAACAGCTGGAGGCCGCCATCACACCTAAAACCAAAATGCTTATTCTATGCTCGCCCAGTAATCCCACTGGAAGCGTTTACTCTAGAGCCGAATTGCAAGGTCTGGCTGATGTGATAAGAAAACACGACGACCTCTACGTGCTGGCTGATGAAATATACGAACACATCAACTATGTGGGCAAACACGAAAGCATCGCACAGTTTGAGGGCATGAAAGAAAGATGCATCATTGTTAATGGTGTTTCTAAAGCTTATGCTATGACGGGATGGCGCATTGGTTATATGGCCGCTCCCGAATGGATAATTAAAGGTTGTAACAAACTACAAGGACAATATACTAGCGGTCCATGCTCGGTGAGCCAAAAGGCTGCAGAGGCTGCTTATACGCTCGACCAAGGTTGTGTGGAAGATATGCGACTGGCTTTCGAACGTAGAAGAAACCTCGTTGTGAAACTAGCCAAGGAAATCGAAGGACTAGAAGTGAATGTGCCAGAAGGCGCTTTCTATCTCTTCCCCAAATGCAGCAGCTTCTTTGGTAAACATACTGACGGATATGTGATAAACAATGCTACCGATTTGGCTATGTATCTGCTAGAAGTGGGACATGTGGCAACGGTGTCGGGAGATGCCTTTGGCGACCCCGAATGTATCCGCTTTAGCTATGCCACCAGTGATGATAACCTGCGCGAAGCAATGAAACGTATCAAAGAAACTTTAGCAAAGCTTGTATAATAACAAGAAATGTGACAAAAAGCAGTTTTTTTTGAATTTAATGGTGCGCTAGTGCTTTATAAAGGGCTTGCGAGTAACTTTTAGTCGTTAAAACTTCTTAATTGTGTTTCGGTTCATACATTAATGAGTATCTTTGCGAGACATTTTAAGGACAAAGCCCAGCAACAAATCAGCATTTGGACGAACGTCTATACTATAAGGAACAAAATCAACTTAAATATTTATTAACAACTAAAATTTAAAGTAAATTATGGCAACACAAAAAACAGCCAGCCCTGCTAAAAAATCACAGGGCTTTCAAGGAATCAGAGCAGCATTTTGGGTAATCGTATGCTGTTTCATCATCGCTGTATGTTTCTTCAAATTCTATTTGGGTAATCCTTCTCACTTCCAAGGTGGCGATAACGAAGGACATCCATTGGATATCTGGGGAACAATCTACAAAGGTGGTCTCGTGGTTCCTGTTATTCAAACCTTGTTGTTAACCGTGCTCGCACTTTCAGT
The DNA here is from genome assembly GCF_937990675.1 of Hoylesella shahii. Lineage (NCBI taxonomy): Bacteria > Pseudomonadati > Bacteroidota > Bacteroidia > Bacteroidales > Prevotellaceae > Hoylesella > Hoylesella shahii. The sequence goes on from NZ_CALKQY010000009.1 coordinate 23,238, forward strand.
AGAGCGTTGGTTGGCATTGCGCAACGCTTTCGGTACGGGTTCACTCACCAAATTCGTTGCTAGTATTAAAGCCGCTCTTAACGAGAAAGACTTCAATCGCGCACAACAACTTTGCGACAAGCAAAAAGGTTCTGTAGCTAACGTGGTTTCTGCTTCACTCAACGCTTACAAAGCAATGGAAGGCGCTAACGGTATTAAACTGTCGCAAAAGATTGCTAAGATTCAACAAGCTCACGAAGAGGCAACTCAACTCGAAATGCCTACCTTGCAGATGAACCTCCCCATCCTCGCAACGCTCGTAACACTGGGTACTCTTACTGGTCTTCTCGGTACTGTAACGGGTATGATCAAGTCGTTCCAGGCTCTTGCTGCTGGTGGCGGTGGCGACTCACTCGCTCTTTCTGCTGGTATTTCTGAGGCTCTTATTAATACGGCCTTCGGTATCACCACTTCGTGGTTCGCAGTTATTTCTTACGGTTTCTTCACCAACAAGATCGATAAACTTACCTACGCACTCGACGAGGTTGGTTATTCTATCGCTCAGACCTACGAAGCCAACCACGCAGAAGAAGCTTAATTTTTTGCTAACCCTTTAAAATTTTATCACTATGGGTAAAGTAAAAATTAAGAAAAAATCCACTTGGATCGACATGACCCCGATGAGCGACGTCATGGTGCTCCTTCTAACGTTCTTCATGTTGACGTCTACTTTCGTCAAGAACGAACCGGTGAAGGTTGTCACTCCAGGCTCGGTATCGGAAATTAAGGTCCCCGAGAAGAGTGTACTGAATATCCTCGTAGACAATACGGGAAAGATATTCATGAGTATGGACAACCAAAACGAAACGCAAGACGTGCTCCAAGGCATGAGCGAACTCTATGGAATGAAATTCACTCCTCAACAGGTGAACAAATTCAAGAAAGACGCCATGTGGGGTGTTCCCATGAACAATATCCAGCAATACCTCTCTCTCACCGAAACAGAGATGGCTCAACAACTTAAGAACTACGGCATTCCTACCGATAGTATCGATGGTAAAGAAAGCGAGTTCCAACTCTGGGTGAAAGAAGCACGAAAGGTTAATTCCGACGTGAAGCTGGCTATTAAGGCCGACGAAAAAACGCCTTACGCTGTGGTTAAAAAGGTTATGTCTGAACTACAAGACATGAACGAAAACCGTTACTATCTCATTACATCGTATAAAAAGGTGGAGGAATAAAGAATGGCTGAACTAGTTGAACAAGGAAAAGGCGGCGGAAAACAAAAGAAAAAAGACGTCCGCGTTGACTTCACCCCTATGGTGGACATGATGATGCTTCTTATCACATTCTTCATGCTCTGTACATCTTTGGCTAAACCACAAACGATGGAATTGAGTATGCCTAGTAACGATAAGAACATGCAAGACGAAGATAAAACGGTTACTAAGGCTTCGCAGACTATTACTATCTACATAGCTGGTAACAATAAGATTTATCACGTTGATGGTTTGCCTAACTATAGCGACCCTTCTACGATGAAGGAAACTACATGGGGTGCTAAAGGTATCCGTAATGTACTCATCAACCACGTAACGGAAGATGGTACGGTGCCCGTAAAACAAATCATGGCCGCTAAGGCAAAACTTGATAAGAAGAAGTTGGAAAACCCTAAATTCACTCAAGCTGAGTACGACAAGGAATTGTCTAAACTCAAAGGCGGTGAAATCGATGGACAGAAGATTCCGACGCTGACCATCATTATCAAGGCTACCGACAAGGCTTCTTACAAGAACCTGGTGGATGTGCTCGACGAAATGCAGATTTGCAGTATAGGTAAGTACGTTATCGACAAAATCAATGCCGAAGACAACGAATTGCTGAAGAAGAAAGGACTTGAATAACGTAGATAACCTATTAATATTAATTAAGAAAGGAGAAAACTATGTCAAAGATTGATTTGGTTGCCGGCGACTGGGTAGACCTCGTGTTTGAAGGCAAAAACCAAGCGTATGGTGCGTATAAGCTCCGCAAGGACACCACCAAGCGCAATATCATCGCCATGCTCTCTATCCTTGCTGCTGCAGTTCTGGTGTTCTCGATTGTTGCAATTAAAAGCGTAATCGAAGCAAACCGAGGAAAAGTTGACGCTACGCAAGTTACGGAGTTGTCTGCTCTTAACCAACCCAAAAAACAGGCTGAGGTAAAACAGAAACCTAAAGTGAATGTTGAACCCGAAAAGGTTGTTGAACGTGTAAAGAGCTCTGTGAAGTTCACCGCACCGGTTATTAAGCGAGACGACCAGGTAAAACCTGAGGATGAAATTAAGACGCAAGAAGAAATCATGTCAACCAAAACGGCAATCGGTGCCCTCGACGTGAAGGGTAACGACGATGCCGCTGGTGAAGTGCTCAAAATTAAAGAAGCTGTGGCACAGCCTGAACCTAAACCCGAAGTTGAAACTAAAATCTTCGAAGTGGTTGAACAAATGCCTAGCTTCCCTGGTGGAGACGCTGCATTGATGAAATACTTGCAAGAAAATGTTAAGTACCCTGTGGTTGCACAGGAGAATGGTGTTCAAGGACGTGTTGTTATCTCGTTCGTTGTAGAGCGCGACGGCTCTATCACTGACGTAAAGGTAGCTCGTTCGGTAGACCCCTCTCTAGACCGCGAGGCACAACGCGTAGTTAAGAGCATGCCTAACTGGATTCCCGGTAAGCAAAATGGCTCGGCTGTACGTGTTAAGTACAACGTTCCCGTTTCATTCAGACTGCAATAGCATTTATGAGAAAACGCATTATATCTTACACTATCGTAGGATTAACACTGTGTAGTTTTGTTCTCGTCGCTTGTGGTGAAAGCAAGCGCAAGAATGGACGCACAGACACATATTCGTCAGGGGTGATTAGTTTCGCCTCTGACGAAAGCTTTAGTCCAATCATCGACGAAGAACGCGAGGTCTTTCATGCTAACTATCCCGACGCAACGGTTAACCCTATTTACACCACTGAGGGTGAAGGTATCACACTCTTGCTTAAGGATAGCGTTAACCTCGTAATCACTAGTCGTGAATTCAAAAAGAAAGAGTACCAAAGTCTGTACGACAGACAATTCCGTCCACAAACCATTAAACTGGCTTACGATGGATTGGCTCTTATCGTGAACAAGAACAATGTCGACACCTGCATCTCTGTTAAAGACATTGCACGTGTACTTCGCGGAGAGGCGAAGAATTGGAGCGACATCTTCCCCGGCTCAACACGGGGAACCATCACGGTGGTTTTCGACAATAAACGGTCTAGTACTGTGCACTTCGCCGAAGACTCCATACTTGGCGGAAAACCCATCACCAACCCCAATGTCGTAGCAACGAACAAAACGGTTGATGTGGTAGAATACGTTGAGAAAACTCCTAATGCCATTGGCATCATTGGAAGTAACTGGCTCAATGATAAAAGAGATAGCACCAATCTCACCTTTAATAAGAATATTCGTGTAATGTCGGTAAGCAGAAACGATAAAGGCACTCCAGCCAATAGTTGGAAACCTTACCAATATTATATTTACAACGGCAATTATCCGTTGATACGAACCATCTACGCATTGCTCAACGACCCCTATCATGGGCTACCTTGGGGATTTGCGCAGTTTATGGCATCGCCTAAAGGACAGCTTATCATCCTTAAATCTGGATTGTTGCCCGTACAAGGTAACATAACCATAAGGGATGTTAATGTTAATCAATAGATAAAACATTTTTGGCTTTCTTTCGTCTAAGTAGGTAAAGACAAGTCTAATTTGTCTTGATTAGTGAGGAGACTTTTTGCCACACCCGCTATATATACAAGAAGTATTAATAAGAACGTAGGATTATGAAAACAGTTAAATATCTTTTACTAGGAGCGTTGGTCGTAGGCATCAGCGCGCCACTCATGGCGCAAGACAATAAGTCAACCATCGACGCCATCTCTAAGGTAATTAAAGCCAACCCAGCTGGTGCTAAAGACCAGGTTAAGGAGGTGTTCAAGAAGAATAAAAAGAACGCAGAGGTGTTGGCAGGTATAGGACGCGCCTATTTCGAGGCTAAAGACACGGCTAACGCTAAGCATTATGCCAACCTCGCTATAAAGGCCGATAAGAACTACGGTCAGGGTTATATTCTCTTGGGCGACATAGAAGTGATCAACGATGATGGTGGTGCTGCTGCCGGATGGTATCAGCAGGCTATCTATTTCGATCCGAAAAACCCAGAAGGATACTTTAAATATGCAAATATCTACCGTGGACGTAGTCCGGAAGAGGCAGTAGCAAAACTTAACGACTTGCGTGCTCAACGTCCCGATGTGGCTGTTGATGCATTGGCTGGGCGTATCCTCTATGCCTCCAACCGTATGGAGCAGAGTTTGCAGTATTATGATAAAGTTACCGACAAGAGCAAACTTGAGGATGTAGATATTACCAATTATGCTACTGAAGCTTGGATGTTGCAGAAGAGAGATAAGAGCTTGGAAATGGCTCTCTATGGTCTATCTCGCAACCCACGTAAAGCTGCTTGGAATCGTTTGGCTTTCTATAACCTCACCGATATGGAGCGTACTGCCGAGGCACTGAAGTATGCAGATGCGCTGTTTAATGCTTCTGATAGCTCTAAGTTCACTGGTTTCGACTACACTTATTACGGTACGGCATTGAAGAACGACAAGCAATACGAAAAGGCTATCGAGATGTTTAATAAGGCTATGGTAGAAAACAAGGGCAACGACGAATTGGTTAACAGTAACCGTAAAGCGCTGTCCGACCTCTATTTGGCTAAGGAAGACTTTGATAAGGCCACTGCGTATTATGAGGAATACCTCAATCATGCTCCAAAAACGACTGCTAGCGACATGGCTGGATTGGCAACTATCTACATGAATCTTGCTGCTAAACAAACGGGCGAACAACAAAAGGCTTCGTTTAAGAAGGCAGATAATGTTTATGCGCGTTTGGGCGAGAAATTCCCTGCCAACCTCGACTTCGCTAATTTTATGCGTGCTCGTATCAACTCAAACCTCGATCCTGATACGAAAGAGGGGCTTGCTAAGCCTTTCTACGAGGCGATCGTAAATTCGTTGTCTAACAAAACCGATCGTGATAAGGCCGACAATGCACGTCTAACCGAGGCTTATCGCTACTTAGGTTATTATTATCTGGTGAAGAACGATAAGGCAATGGCCGACGGATATTGGAAGAAGGTGTTAGAGATTGACCCTGAAAACGAAACGGCTAAGCAAGCTTTGGGTATCAAGTAATTCAGATTACTAGGAATTTTCCATAAATACAATTTTAGAAGTTTACATTTTGGGTGTGTCACAGTCTTGTGGCACACCTTTTTTGTAACACCTTTGTGACATTTAAACCCAAATCGGTCGTTGTAGTACTATAGCTCATTTTGCAGGCTGAAAAGTGTTCTGGCATACGACATATACTCATGTTTCGCGGTACCGGCTATGGCCGTGAGCCATTCTTCGTATGTGTTATTCGGGTTTGTACTCATGCGGCAAAGTTACGGATTTAGGGCATAACAAGCAATGTTCGTGGTGCAAAGCGTGTTGCAAAACATGTGTTTTGTTGGTGTTTCGTGTTAAGGTACGATTTAAAGGCGAGCCGTGTGGGGCGTATGCAGTGGCGCGGAACGGGCAATAAGGACGATCTGTTTTGTTATTCCACCATATATATAAAGGAGAACCACTAGCAGCAGTGGCTCTCCTTTAAATAATTCTATCGTGCGTTTACTTGTGCGTTTATCAACTTGCCAACTCACAAAAAGGTGAAAAGATGGCTGCGCTACAAACTTGCGAACTCGTAAACTTGTCTACCCATCAACCTGTTTACTAGTAAGCTTGCCAACTCATCAACTTATAAACTCACACGCTCATCTTAGTAATTAGGTCCTTCACCAAAGTTAGGCGCACCTTTGTCGTACCACACTCTTTCCGAGTTAAGCAATTCGGGTTTTTGTCCATCGGTAAAGGTGAAGCCCTGTTGTGTCATAGCAGCCTCAATGATAGCGCGCATTTTGTCTGCAGGGTCGGGTTGAGCGATATAGAAGCGGCGTGGCAGTTCGGTACTTGGTTTCATTGCAACCCAAGGAATGAGCGAACTCCCCACTTTAGGCACACCCGAGCGACGTACAGTTACAAACTGTTCTAGTGGCTGATAGAAGAAGTGCAGATACATTTGGATGTACACCTTCTCCAGGTCGCTTGCTACGTTGCCCGTTAGTTGATAATCAGCTTTAGCCATCATCGTTGCAATAGCAGCGTCGTTATAGGTAACAGGTTCGTCTAGCTTGTCGTTGCAATGCGCCTTATCATAATAAGGGATTTTGTTTAGTGTAGCCAAACGGCTGTAAGCCTTTGCAGAAGCCTCAACGCCAGTTTTGAAATAGTCGGCTGCCGAATGTGGCAAGTTAGCGCCTAGCAGTTTAAATTCAGCTAGATAGAGGTTCATTTCTGCAGTTGAAATAGTCATTTCATATAATGGGTTGTCTTCGGTGTCTTGTACAACTTTGCCTTTTGGTGCAGTTGGGAAAGTATAGTCAACGCGTCCGCGCACCAGCTCTTCGTTAAAGTATGACAATGGCGAGTAGGTTTTCGACTTATCTCCATCGGTTACTTTCCATCTTGTTGTAACAAAATAGTTATTGTCCCCAGTATATTCAGCTTTTTCTGAAATGGTCATACCGATGGGCAATCCCTGATAGCGCACCCAAGGTTCGCCATCGCCTTTCCAGCTAGTGAAATGTTTATGTCCCGACCCATCTGTGGTATAATTCACCTGGTCTAGGATGTACTTAGGTATGGCGCAGTTGTTATCGCCTCTAGCTTGTGCATCGAAGAAGGCCTGAATTACCTCAGAGTTGAAGTCGTTTTTAGTAAACATCACCAGCATGCGTGGGTCTTTGTTGCGTCGCATAAAGTCGATTACGTTTTTGCTGCATGTGCCTAGGTTCACGCTGTTATCCGTTCCGTAGGTGTTGTTGCCACCATCACCGCCCGTACCTTTATTATATACGTAGTCGTCTGTAATGGCTTGCATCACGTTTGCATCGTCAGCGCCCACCTCTTCAGCAATTTTAAGCGCTTTAGCTTTATCTTGATGAAGCAGTCTTGCGGCAATTTTCAGTTTAATACCATTGATAAACTTCACCCATTTTTTAGCATCTCCACCATACGCAAGGTCGTTGTCGCCAACACTTATCTGTGTGTTTGTCTCCTTTAGTTTAGCAAGGTCGGCGTTCAGTTCGGTTAACCATTGTTCAAATAGTTTCTCTTGCGACTCATAGTTGGGTGTTAGCGTACCGCCATATTTGGCTTGAGCGGTTTCCGAATAAGGTCTAGAACCAAAGAGGTCGGTGTCGAACAGACCCATGTACACTGATAGTGCGTTGGCCATAGCCGAGAGGTGCGAATATTGCGCAGCCTTATCGGCGGGCATTTTAGCGATAGCGGCTTTGATGTCGTTCTCGTAGCGTTTAACGTAAATGAGCTGAGAGCCCACTCCGCCCAGTTCGGCCAGTTTGTTATACAGGTCGTTAAAGCTTGTAGATGGCGAATAAGCCTGCACCAATTTTGAGGTATAAGCCCCGTCATAGTACCACAGCAAGTAGTCGAAGGGTTGGTATTGCACCTGTTCTTGTGTGAACAAGAAAATGGGATTGCCTTCACCTATTGTTGATGGGTCGGTGTTTATTTTGGCGTATTCGTTTTCGCTACATCCCGTTGTTAGTGCCACGCATGCGGTGCATAGGCCTAGGGCAAGCGTTTTGAATTTTATCATATTCTGTTTCATGATGAGAAAGCGTTTAGAAGGTGGCGTTAAGTGTGAAGAGATAGCTGGCCGTGTATGGCATGAACGAGCGCATACGGAATTGTGCTGCACCTGTTCCGCGTACCGATTCGGGGTTTTCGTGGTTAGGTGCAGTGTTAAGCAGGTAGGCTAAGTTTCGTCCGGTGAGATTAACGGAAAGACTCTTGGCACCGATATAGCTGCAGATGTTGGTTGGAACATTGTACGAGAGCGTTACTTCGCGCAGTGCAATGTAGTTTAGTTTTTTAAACCAGTCGTCGTTGATAACACCTTTACTCCAGCTATTCTTGAAGTATGCTGCACTTTGCAGGTGTGCAGGTTCTACAAAACCCTTTTCATAAGCCTCTTGATAAGTCATTCCGCTAACATCTTCATTGGTTCCAGCGGGCGTGGTAATAGTTGTTCCTTGGTCGAAAACAACATCAGGAATAAAACCATCAGTAAACACCTTGTCTTTAGAGTTAGCGTATTGGCTGGTCCAAGTCATGCCTTTGCGATATTTTTCTGTTTCGCCAGAGAATCCGTAAGCGGTGGCGTAGCGTGAGTTATACGAAGCCACGTATCCGCCAAATCGTGCGTCTAGCAGCACGTATAGGCTAAGGTTTTTCCATCTCAAGGTAGTGTTTAGCGTGCCAAGGAAGTCGGGCAACATTGAACCAACTTCTTTAACCGTGCCACCACGTTTATAATATATTGTGCGGAAATTACCAGTGTATCCCACTACGGGCTTGCCTGTCTTCTCATCGGTTTTAATCCATGAGTCAGACATCAGCATACCATAGTCTGCTCCAACTTTGGCAACAGAAGCTATTCTATAGTTTCCATAGTTGGCTGCACCGTCCAGGTTGATATAAGACGTCACGTCGGGACTAAGTTCCACAATCTTATTGCGGTTGCTGGTATAGGTTAGATTTAAGTCCCATTGCCAGTCTTTGTTTTTAATAGGTGTCGTGTTCAGGGCTATTTCTATACCCGAGTTTTGTATGTTACCGGCGTTGATGAGTTTTTCTTTCACACCCGATTCCCAGGGAACGTTGATGGTCATAATTTGGTTTTTGGTGTTCTCCTTATAATAGGTGACGTCTAAACCAATTCTGTTATCTATGAAGCGCCAGTCTAAGCCCACTTCCCAAGCGTTCTTACGTTCGGGTTTGAGGTCGGTGCTCTTCATGTTTTCAGGAATTGTCATTCCGTAAATCTTCTTATCGCCACGTTGGTATGTAGCCACGGCATATCCCGAGTTGATGTAATAGGGAGATGTGTCGTTGCCCACTTGTGCCCACGACCCGCGCACCTTGGCAAAGCTAATCCACTTGGGTAGTTGGTCTTTAAAGGTCTCTGTGATAATCCACGAACCTGAAACCGAGGGATAGAAGTAAGAGAAATTGCCAGTGCCATAGCTGTAAACCAACGACGACGACCAGTCGTTACGTCCAGTTACGTCGAGGAATAATTGGTTTTTCCAGCTTGTTCCAAGCATGAATATTGTAGAGACGATGCGTTTGGTGTTAAACTTATATGAATTGAAGTTGGCTTGTTGCTTAGAGTTTTTGATAAAGAACTGATTGGGCACGATTAGTCCGCCGTTAGTGCTTTCCGAGTGATATTGTGCATATTGGTTGAAATACTCTTCACGCAAGAATCCGTGCACTTCCCAATTGTCGTTTATCTGATAGTTGAGGTTGGCTGCGAGGTACAAGTTTTCTTGTGTCGTCTGGGTGTGCGAGAGCGAATAGCTACCGCCTTCGTTGGCATATCCGCTACCAGGTGCTTTCAGCTCGCCGTCGATGGCATAATAGTTAAGCGAACCACCAGCCGAGAGTTGCAGCCAAGGCAGAGCCTGCACGTTGATGTTGAGCACGGGGCGGAACATCGTTTCAGTTTGTTTGTAGTCGTTTTCGAAGATGCTCCACCACAAGCCCTTTCCAGGAACGGCGCGATAGAGGTCGCCGTATTTGTCGCTAGCAAGTCCGCCGTGTTCTCCTTTATAAAGGTTGCGATAGCGCTTTACGTCGTATTCGCGTGGGAATGTGCTGTTAGCAAAGTATTCGCCAATATTTAGCGGTGCGTTTCGGGGTTGTGATTGCGTAAAGTTCACGCTGAAGTCTACAGTCATGATGTCGCCCACTTTTTGTGAAGCCTTTCCCAAGAACGAGAAGCGGTTAAAGGTGTTTCGTGGCGTTGTACCCTTGTTGTGCTTATAAGATGCCGAAGCATAGAATTGAGTGCGGTCGTTTCCGCCTTGCAACGACACGTTGGTGTTGGTGTTAACGCCCGTGTCGTAGGCATCTTTATAATTGTTTTTGAACATTTGTGCTGGGCCCATTGTGCCGTCGTATTGTTCAAACATTTTTCCTTCGGCCCATGATATTTCTGGTCCCCATGCAAAGTTTCCATATTGTTCGATGAACGAATATTCGCCTTTAGAGTTACGTGCAAACGACGACATGTTGTCGCTCCATAGGTTACCAGTGGCAGTGTATTCGTCGCCATAGTCCACGCCGCCAGGGAATGCACCAATCATATAGCGATTTTGCAAGTCGGGCGAACGATAAACCGTTTCTATACCTACTGTTTGCGACACTTTTACGCTTACTCCTTTGCCCGCCTTTCCGCTCTTGGTGGTAATCACCACAGCGCCATTAAGACCGCGTGAGCCATACAATGCTGTAGCTGCAGCACCTTTTAGTACGCTTACACTTTCAAAGTCGTCGGGGTTAAGGTTCTTCAATTGGTTACCATAGTCATTGATGTTACTATCCCAGTCGGCATCTCCCGATTGGCTAGTGGCGTTATCAAGTATCACGCCATCAACCACAAAGATGGGTTGGTTATTGGCATTAAGGGTTGAAGCACCTCTAATTTGGATCTTGGTAGAACCAAACATACCACCATCCGACTGGCTGATTTCCACACCTGCAACCTTACCTTGCAGGGCTGTAACGGGCGAAACGGTATTAGCTCGTTCCAGTTCGTCACTCTTCAGTTCGGTAACAGCATATCCCAGAGCCTTCGTTTGTCGTTTGATACCCAATGCCGTTACCACCACTTCGTTAAGAGCAGTGGCGTCGTCTTCAAGGTCAATGTTAATTTGTTGTCTACCATTAACTTCTACATTTTTGGTTTTCAATCCTAGATACGAAAACACCAATGTTGCCTTTGCTGGGCATTGCAGGGTGTAACGTCCGTCAATGTTAGTCACAGTACCCGTGTTAGCGCCTTTCACCGTTACCGAAGCACCGATAACAGGCTCGCCCGTTGGGTCTTTCACGATGCCACTAACGGTGACATTTTGCGCATAAAGCGTGGTGGTAAGCATCCATATCAGAGCCACCATACACATCCGCCATAAGGCGTTCGCTTTGTTCTGCTTGTTGTTCATTTCAGTTATATTTAAAGATTAATGTATAATATCTAGCATTTAGGCGATGTTTTGTTGTCTTCTGCAACGTTTGGTCGTTGTCTTTTGCAGTGCGCTTTGGCATGTATAGGTGTCTGGTCCTGTTTTTCACAACTTTTTTGTTGTAGTGATGTGTTAGCGCATGTGCAACGCCTCTTTATTTGCATTGTTACGATATATTGTAGCCAGGCATAGAATTTTATTCTTGAGTAGATAACATAGGATGCCCAAACATCAGTCCCAATGGTGTGGGCGTAGTTTGTTTGGCGTTTTCCCTAGTTTTGTTTGCATATCGCTAAGCGCGTATTGCTTTGCGTTAGCTTTCTATGGCAATTGTTGCCAGATGGTTGTGTAGCCCTTTGGGCTTAGAGGGAAGGAGTTGTTGTTTAGTTAAAGGCTTTTGCTAATCATTTTGCCATGTTTCAATTTTCTCTTTTGCATAGCTCTTTTGGCGGATCATTGCTATTTGCTTATGTGGGATTGCTCTCCTTTCTGTTCTTGAAAAGTGTTTTTTTAGCCGTTCAATGCTTCATTGTCCTTAGCATTGTTTGTAGGGCTTTACAAAAACGTACTCACGTTATTTAGCTTTCTTCGAGTTGTACTACTTTAAGAGTTGAGCAACATTTCCTTAAGAAATGGATAACGTCGTCAAAGGTGGTTTTTAGTTATGCCTATAATGTGGGCTTAATTGATGATGTTAGCCGTTTGTGCGTTGCTTATAGCATTGCTTAGCGGTTGTTTATATTTGGCAGCAAATTTAAAGAAAATAAAGATACTAAACAATAAAAAACGCAATAAAATTTTGTTAATATTTGAGAAACGATAAAATATTAAACCAGAATACTTTACTTGTTTGTGGCGAAATGGATGAGCAAGTAGGGCAAAGTTTATCCTGCGCATCCAATATTCGCCGTCCTTTCTCTATCTGTTATGGATTTTTCTTTGTGCAAAACAGATGTTTGAACTTAATAAAACAAATGCTTTTCAGGTTTGTTGTAGTTGTGTAGATATACGTTAGGAAAATATTTGTTGCTGTCAATTCGAGTGCAGTAATTGATTAAATCTTTCTATTGCTAGTGTCTATGGAGTTTATATTCGTCCTTGCAATTTACTGCATAGCCTTTCCCCACGAAAAAAGCCCCACGGCAATTTGATGCGCGTGGGGCTTTCTTGTTATGTGGGTTGTATTATTTAACAATGGCCTTTACATAGGCATTGGTATCTTCGAATTTTGACTTTTCGTCTAGTGCACTTTCTTTAAATCTGCTTCCGAATTTGCTATATTGAGCAGTCGTCATCGAGGCTTGGATGTTCTGCAACACGTTTGATGGGCTTTGCGAACCCAGGTAAACTTCTTCCAGATTTACAAGTTTAGAGATGTCTATGCTAGTGAGCTTGCCGTGGCTTACGTTTAGCTTCTTTAGCGAAGAGATGTCGCCCAAGTTAAATTCACTAATCAAAGTGAATGGGGCGCGTAGAGTGATAAGTTTGGTGTTCTTTGAAACATCTAGCTTCTCTACTTGTGTTACCGCCAATTCCAATGTCGTAAGGTTGGTGTTGCTTGTAACATCCAGTTTTTTTAGCGCTGTAGCTGAAACTTGCAAGGTAATCAAACTTGCGCCAGGACCTTCCAAACCAGTAAGCTCTTCTATCTTCGAACTCATCAAGTTGATGTTGTTCACTTTGGTGTTTTTGCTCAAATCCAGTTGCTTAATACCTGTTCTTGATAATGTGAGGTCTTCCATCAGTGGGCTGTTTTCCAAGCCAATGATACGTTCAAGACTGACGTCGCCATGCGCATTAATCCGTTTAAGCTTAGGCGAATTGGTGATGTTGATGGTTTGAATTTTAGGACTATAGTACGCAACAATTTCGTCTAGTTCGGGCAAGTTGCTTGCATCCACGGCTTCAAGCGCATCGTTATGCCTTACTTCAAGTCTTTTAAGTTTAGGATTGTTGCCCACGGTAACCGTTTTCATGCCATTAAGATGATGCGCCGACAGCTCGAAAATGTTCAAGCCTTTAATATTAACGTTAGTAACAAGCGGACTACCCTCAATCACAATTTTGCCATTTAGCTGTGGAAATTTAGATAAGTCAATCGCTCCAGCAAGGTTTTTGTTGTTCCTAAGCATCAACCCTGTAACGTTGCGATAATATTGTAGCTCGTCTAGGGATGTGAGTTTATCGTTGTTATTGGCTTCTAGCACACCCTTATACGAAAGAATTTTCTCAAGATTGTCTTCGCGATAGATGTCCAGCGTGCCGTCAGCTTCAAGTTGCAGACCAGCAACCTTAGTGTTTACAACGTCTATCAGTCCAAGGTTCACCAACAGGTGCTGTTTAGCTTTGGCTGTGTTAAGGTTGATGTTGCCCAGGTTGAAAATCTTAGCACGCTTGATATCTACAACGTCTGAAACCTTACGTTGAACCACTTTGCCATCTGTAAGCACGAAGGCGAGTGTGATGCCCGAGGCCAATTTCCCCTCAGGAAGCGCCACAAAGTAGTTGGTGTTTTCGGTTAAATATCCCGAAGCAGGAGCAAAACTAATGATGGTTGTGCTCTTATCCTTAACAAAAACAGGGGTCGTTTGGCTTATAGTGCCATCGGCATTAAAGCTAATGGTATTGTTTATTTCGCCAGCGATAGGCTCTTCTCCCCTGTTAATAATCTTCACTTGAGTCACATTGTTGGCACCTTGGAAGCTAAACTTAAGTAGTCCGCCCACGTTATAGGCCACAAATGGCTTTTTCTCCTTGGGGATGATGCCCACCGAGATGTTAGCCTTAGGGTCGAATGTGCCTGCTATTGCCGTTTGTTTTTTGGGCATGGTGTAGGTGTATAGAGCCGATTTGTCGTTTTTGTGTTCAATCTTGGTGGTCTCTTGATACGGATACATCATGAAAAACAGCTTGGCAAAGTTGTCGGCCATGCCTTCAAATCTAGCCGATGTGCCTGTAGAGTTTGTGGTAAAAGGCTTGGTTGCTTTGTTGTGTGCACCTTTATAACCAATGCTAATTTGGTCGTTCGCATTCCAAGTAACAGTGCCCAAGTCAGCGTTCAGCGTGGTACGCGTGGCCGACGTGTTAGCCTTTAGAGTGGAATCGTTGGTGTAGGAGGGCACATTACTGATGTAAAACGTTTTTGCAACGAGGTTTTCGCCCGTTTGCGAGCTTATTGTCTCGTCGTCGTTGGCGCACGATATGGTTGTAAGAGCCATGCCGGCACACATCATATATATGGCAATTTTCTTCATCTTAGATTTTACTATTAGTTAGTTTTTACGTGTAATTATTTGGTCTAAAACACGCATACTATTTAATTTAGAAGGGCGAATCTTCGTCGGCATCTTCAATTATGGGTAGTGGGTCGTTGCTTTGTGTAAAACCCTCATGGCTACTATTGCGAAGACTGCCTGCCAAGAGATTTTGTTCAAACTCTACTTCTGTGACACGAGCACAGGGTTTGCTGTATTCTTTCTTCATTTTGTTCTTGATTTTTTATAAAATCACCCTCGAAACATTTGGAAAAGGGCGTAATATCCCCCTCAACGTTACATCCAATTCTACACTAAGTGCAAAAGACTTAGAATAGTGGCATATTTCTAACAAATGTCTCTAGTGTGATTTAATCAACTTATCTTAAATTCGTTATTCTGATACTCTAATTTTTTAGATTTGTTCACGGTTTAATTTTGTTGCCTGCAAAGATATGGAAAATAGTTTATATATATGTCAAAAAAACGACAAATTCGAGATGTTTATTGATTTCAATCAAGCATAACAAGCTTTACTGGATGTATTTTGTTTGTTGGATTTGTGGCGTTGTGGCTTGTTTAAAAGGCTATTTGGGAAGGGTACTTAATGTTTAAAGCGTGTAAATTATCAAGCGCTTAGCGAGCCGTGTGTAGGCGTTGGGTGGTGGGCGTGGAGGTTACTCGATGCGATGTGTTTTGTAGGGGCAAAACTATTTTTGTTAATTGTGGTAATGAAACTTTACAAAATGTGTTTTCTGGGCCAACTATTTCTAGCGAAAAGAGAGGTTCAAAAGCAGGGTTTTAGGGCTGTTTTTGCCCTTTTTGATTTTAATTTTACATCGTTTTTTGGCGTTTTAGCTGCATTTAGCACCATTTTGCTTTTCTATTTGCTCGCCAACGCCCGATTTTTCACCGTCCAAAATATGTTGTTTAGACAGAAAAAGTGTACTTTTAAGCCACTTTTCCACCATAAAAGATGTGCTTTTCTTGTTGTTAGAGTGGTTGTAAATTGCTCTACGATGTGCTAAATGCCGCATTTTACACTGCGTTTTGCACCATTTAGCCTTGTATTTAGTAGGAGTTAGCCTTGCGTTTAGTAGGAGTTAGCAGTGCATTTAGTAGGAGTTAGCAGTGCGTTTTGTAGGAGTTAGCAATGCGTTTTGCTGCAAATAGCCCAAAAGT
>NZ_CALKQY010000010.1:0-22151 GCF_937990675.1 Hoylesella shahii
CGCATTGAAAAGACTAGGCAATTGGAACTTTTCTAAGCAAATCCTTATCCCGAACAGGCGTATTAATTTAGATTTCAGTTAGCGTTGATTGTTGAAAGTGTAAAATATTCAGCACGAATTTTAACATAAAAACAGCCATTTTTGTTCACCAACAGTCCATACACTCGCAAATATTCGATTCTCGCGAGGGTTTGTTTAGGCGAGAAAGGGCGCATGTTGCGAATGCTTCAAAACTGCAAGTGCATTGCATAAACATGTGGCGTTTGTAGAAAAAAGGGCGGTTTACGGCTAAAAATATCCCTTTTTATAGCAAATAACGCGCTAATTAGCGGCAAAACGCAAGGCTAACTGCTGCAAAACGCAATGCTAACTGCAGCAAAACGCAATGCTAAATGCTGCTAAATGCAAGGTGAAATGATGCAAAGCGTAAGGCAAGATGCATAATCTTGCACATTGTATGTTGGATTTATTGAGCTATGGCCTATTAAAACAGATGTCTTTTCGGTGAAAAAAGAGGTGTAAAAGTGGAGTTTTAGCGAATAAAACGTGTTTTTGTGGCGATGAAAAATTGTGAGTTGGGCACCAAATAGAAAGGCTAAATGGTGCAAAATGCACGTTAAGTGTTCAAAAATGACCTAAAAATAAAAATTGAAAGACCCAAAATTGGGCTAAAACTATGCTTTCAGGTCTCTATTTTTGCTAGAAAAGGTGGCTTTGGATGTTGTGTTTTGTAAAATAATATTACTACAAACAACGCGGCTATAGTGATAACCGCCACAGCTTATACATTACCCTCTTTTGGGCTGTTGATAAGCATTGCGCTAACTTCTGGATGAAGTGAGAAACAGACTTGTATATCTTAGTGGGCATAGAACGGGGGGAATTAAACACGAAGTGTACTTAGTGGCAGTAAAGCAATAGTAAGCTACGCATTGTTTTAAAGCTATAAATAAGTCTATAAAATGGAAAACAATTAACCCTATAGTTGTTTTTCTTAATACACATTAAAGCGCTAACTAGATAATAATTACATTTGCAGACGTAAATAGAAGTTGTACAGAAAGATAAGAACGAAATTCAAAATAAGATAAAGTATAGAAGAAAAAAGGATAACAAAATGATTCAAAAATATAAAGACGCCAAAACCCAGCAGCTTATACTGGGAAAACAAATCGTTGCTTACCGTTGACTAGGCGAAAAGACCAATCCCACCTTATTGTTTCTCAATCATTTAGCATCGACACTCGATAGTTGTGACCCCGAAGTGATGGAGGCACTGGCTCAATATGATGATGTTATTGCGCTAGATTATCAAGGAGTGGGCCAATCCACGGGCCAAGCGCGCGAGACAATAGAAGCAATGGCCCACGATGTTCTAGCCTTTGTTAGCACGTTAGAGTTAACTGCAATTCGTGTTGTGGGTTTTTCGCTAGGTGGATTTGTGGCACAACAAATGTTATTGAAAGCACCAGAGCGTTTTACGAAGTGTATTTTAGCAGGTACAGGAGGTGCAGGAGGCGAGGGTATAGACCGTGTTACGCGCATCACTATTTATGATATATTGCGTGGATGGGTAACCCTTCGCGACCCCAAGCATTATCTTTTCTTTCCGGTTACGCCAGCAGGTCAGTAAGCGGCGCGTGATTTTATAGCACGAATAAAGCGCACCGAAGATAAAGACACCTCCATTAAGTTGTCTGCTTTTCCTGCGCAACTAAGGGCCATTTCGGTATGGGCAAACAGGGAGAAAGACGATTTGTCGAAGATAACAATCCCAGTATGGGTTGTTAATGGCGACAACGACCGCATGGTTCCTACGCAGAACTCGTACGATTTAGCCAATCGCATACCAGGAGCAAAGCTCACTATCTATCCCAATGCGGGGCATGGGGCTATATTTCAGTATCACGAGGACTTTGTAAATAAGGCATTAGAATTTTTAAAATAGAAGATAAAATGAGAGCAATACAAATAGATGGTTATAAAACAGGCGATGTAAAGGTTGCATTAAGCCAAGTGGATATGCCACAAGTGGGTGATAACGATGTGCTGGTAAAGGTGAAAACGGCAGCGGTTAATCCGCTCGACCTCCTTATTGCACATGGTGATGTAAAGTTGGTGGTGCCCTATAACTTCCCGCTTACCATGGGAAACGAGATGGTTGGGGTTGTAGAACGAGTTGGAGCAAAAGTGAATAACTTTGAAGTAGGCAACCGAGTCTTTGCTCGCTTGCCGTTACAGCGTATTGGTGCATTTGCCGAATATGTGGCAGTAGATGCCGAAGCGTTGGCCATAGTGCCCGAATATCTAACTGATGAAGAAGCAGCTGCCATACCACTTACAGCCCTAACGGCCGAACAGGCTTTAGACCTTCTGCACTTGAAAACTAACAGCAGTTTGTTTATATCAGGAGGTTCGGGAAGCTTTGGGGCTATGGCTATACCATTGTCGGCTGCAAGAGGTCTGAAAGTTATTACCAGTGGAGGTGTAGAAGCTAAGGAACGAACCTTGGCTTTGGGTGCAGATAGATTTTTTGATTATCGCACCGAAGATTATACTGAGCATCTTCGTGATGTGGATGGTGCCATAGATTCGCTTGGTGATAAGGAGTTGCCTCGCCTCTTCTCCATTCTGAGACAGGGTGCAACGGTGGTTTCTCTAAGGGGGATGCCCAATGGTAGCTTTGCAAAAACCTTTGGTTTACCGTTGTGGAAGCAATGGTTGTTTAAACTTGTTGGTCTTAAAAATGAGCGTATGGCTGCACGTAAGGGTCAGAAATATCATTTTATCTTTGTGACGTCTGATGGAAAGCAGCTGCAAAGGGCTGCGTCGATATTAGAAAAGTGCAATGTGCGTCCTGCCGTTGGTAATGTCTAC
This sequence comes from Hoylesella shahii, assembly GCF_937990675.1. Taxonomy (NCBI): domain Bacteria; kingdom Pseudomonadati; phylum Bacteroidota; class Bacteroidia; order Bacteroidales; family Prevotellaceae; genus Hoylesella; species Hoylesella shahii. The sequence goes on from NZ_CALKQY010000010.1 coordinate 2,878, forward strand.
TCGCTTAAACAGGCCGAAGAGGCTTTGCGCGACGTGGCTGCTGGTTCTAAGAAAGGCAAGGTGATTATTAAACTTTAATAGTTGATAAGCCCCTGTATAGAATTTGTTTGATGGGCGAAAAGGCTGAATATATATTGTGAAGGGCAAACCCACGCCCCCAAAAGATGTTGTAACCCTTTCACCTTTTCACCACCTTTTCACTCTTTCACCTTTTACTCACCTTTTCGCCTTTCACTCACCTTTTCGCCTTTCACAAATTGATAGCCGCTCCCACCATAAAGTTAGCCCCATCGGTGAGAGGCGAGTTGAGATAATGGTATTCAGGTCGATAATTGAGAACGTTGTCAACCGTGAGTGTAAGGGTTAAAAAGCTACCGATTTGTTGCACAGCCGACACCTTCCACAGCGTATAAGCAGGATAGTAGATGGTTTTTGTGCCTTTAGAGAGGTTGTAATAGTCAACAAATTCCACGTTGTTTACCCCCGAAAGTGCACGGCCATCCACGTTAACAGCCAGCTGATAGTGTTTGTTAAAGCGGTGGATATAGTCCCAGTGCGCCGTGAACGAATGTTTGCGGGCCGGCAAGTATTGGTTGTTAATTTCTTTACCATTCTTATCTTTGGGCAGTCGTTCGTTAGTGTAGCAGTAAGAGAGTTGTGTTGACATGCCGTTTTGCAACTTATATTTCAGCGTTGCTTCGCAGCCAAACACCGCATAGTGTTCCAAATTAACGTAGGGCAGTTGTGGCATGGGGTCGGCAATCGAAGACTTAGTGGGCGAGCCTGTCGCAATTTTGTTATTCACCAGGTTGTAATGTCCGCTTAGTGTGAATATATAGCGTAGACGAGAGTATTCGGCCGAGAGATTAAAGTTATGACTGGTTTCGGCTTTAAGGTTGGGATTGCCCACAACGAGCCAGATACCAGCCATATCGAAATTATAATATTTCTCTTTCAGCGTAGGCGAACGAAAGCCCATGCCATAGCCAAAGCGTAGGTTGAGGTGATTGATGGGAGTGTGTCGGATGCTAAATTTGGGGGTAAGACGCGTGATGCCATGGTCTGAAAAGTGGTCAAGACGCAAGGCCCCAACCATTTCCCAGGCCTTTCCTAGATTTAAGTCGTATTGTGCAAACACATCGCACGATCCTTGTTTGCGTGTTCGCCCTTCTAGATTAGAATTTAAAAGCCAGTCGTGCAGATAGTCGGCCCCAGCCGAAAACACGTCGCCCTCTCGTAAGTTAAGCGTGTAGAGCATTCGGAAAGCGTTTTGCACATTAGAATAGTTTCGTATGTCAAGACCAAGTAGGCGCATATAGTTCGACTTATCATATTGGTCGAACGAGTAGCTCAGTTCCACTTGCTGTTTGTCTGAAGGTTGCCATTGCGCCCTAAGGCCACCAGTAAAGTCTCGATAGCGTTCGGGGATGTCGATCGTTCTTGCCGTTTCGCGGAAGAAATAGCCCGCTCTAGCTGATAGTTTCAGTTCTTTCCAGGGGTTGAAATACAGTTGATTGTTGGCGTTCCACGTTTTATCGCCATAGATAGTGGATATCACTTGAGCCTGAGGAGCAGGCCCGTTGTGCACGGTGTAATTGTTAATAGAGGTATGGCTAAGCGCCAGCACGTTGGCCCATTTCCCTGCTTTTAGTTGCAAGTTCATGCCATGCCGCCATTCGTTGTGTTTAGCCAGTCTAGCGTTAAGGTTGAGTTTAACGCCTTTTGTGGCTTTACGGGTGATGATATTGATAACACCTCCGGCGGCATTAGAACCATACAGAGCCGAGGCAGCACCGCGAACAATCTCAATTCGTTCAACATTATCCATGCTGAGGCGTGCAAAATCCACGTCGTCCATGGTTTCTCCAGCCAGTCGTTCGCCGTCAACGAGTATCAGTAAGCTTTGTCCGCCAAATCCAGCAAAGTTCAAATGGGTTTGTTGGTTCATGGCATACGAGAACTCAATGCCAGGCATAGTGGTTTGTAGCAGGTCGCGCAGGTTGGTGGCATCGGCTTTTTCAATGTCGGTGCGCGATATAACGTTGGTTAATACGGGTGTGCTAGCCAGCAATTTGGGGCTACGAGTGCCAGTAACCACAACCTGGTTGAGGTCGATGGTGCGACTAATTGTGTCGGTGGGCAATGCAGCGCTCGCGGTTACACAGGCTAATAGAGATGCTGAAGCTAAAATTGAGCGGTGAAACATTTAGTGATATATTTGGGAGTATTGATGAGGCGACGAGGGGGAGATGTTAACAAGCAGTAGCGTTTACTGGTTAATAGGTGGGTTTAGCTTCCCCCAAGAAAATATGCTTGTATGGAAATATGTTTGAAAGACCACCTCGCTCGTCTTTCCACATCAAAAATGTGGGTTGTTATTACAAAAGCCTTTGAGCAATTGAGAGGGTTAAACCTATTGTCTTAACCCAGGGAGTGTGATGGAGGGGGCGGAGCTTAATACGGATACCTATAATTAATGGTGAGATAACATTTGGTGCCTGTTGCGGGGTTGATGTAGCTTTCTAGTTGCAAGGCCACGAATTTTCCGTTGTTCAGTTTCACCACAAACACGCGATTGTTATGCTTGAAAGCGGGCGGCATGGGGGGAATTTCGAGGCGTAACCAAGAGGAAAGCGCGCGGTTGATGTGGATGCCTTGACATCCGATGAGCTCGTTGAGCATCTGCGATTGGTCTACCCAGACCTCGTTGGTGGTCCATTCGTCGGGTTTGAAGGTTGCTCCCATAAACTGTGCGCTGCTTTCGGGTAGCTGACTCATCGACGTATAGTTGGTTTCTAGCACCGCTCCGCCGTTGGTTCGCACGTTGTCGCGGTGTATGGCGATGCTCCATGCAGGCGGTTCGGGCTGCTTGGCAGTGGGTTTAAAGTCTCTTTTCTCGTTGTGGGATATGCCTTGTTTATACACATCGAACCAATAAGTGTAGATACCCGTTTGGTTATCAGCCTGTGTTTCGTCTTTATTAGTTGGGATGGGGTAGGGCGTAAAGTGGGTTCGGGCATGCAGAAAAGCATCAGCATCGCCCGATTCGGCCAGCATTTGTAGCGAGTCGAAGTCGATATAATACCAGTTATGCCAGTCGCTGGCGTCGATAACCAATTGGTTATTACTAAGTTTTGGGGCTTTGTCGGGCGAATCGTACACGCCGTCGAAAAGTCCTGTGCAGGCCGTTAATGCAGTGGCAAGAAGGCCAAAAGTCAATAATAGCGTTGCTTTTGCGATGATGCGCATTTCTTATCTGGTGTGTGGGGTTAGGTTGTTTGTTGATAAAGGCCTAGGTAGAAATACTTTGAGGCCTTTTTTAAAGCGAGGGTGAGAGGAAAGCACAGGAGCAAGTGAGATAATGCTTGCCATTGCTTCCCCCTCAGTTATCCCTATCACTTTGTATTAGCTATGTAAAGAAACGTTGTTTTATTTCTGTATTTTGCCAGTAAATGTACCTTTGAGGCCGAAAGGCATTTTGCCTGCCTTATAGTTGTTTTCAACTGTCAAGCTGCCATCTGTTCCAAATACAGCCTTAATGGTGGCATTGTGGTGCTCGTAGTCGCCGTTCATGGTTTCCTTTCCACCATTAACGGCTTTAAGATGCATCTTTACGCCATCTTTCGAATAATCTTTGCTGAAGGTGTTAGTTGCTTCATCAAAGGTAAGATCCTTAATGGTGTATTCACCAACGGTTAGGTCGCCCATGATTGTACCAAGAATTTGCTGACTAGAAACCTTGATATTATATTTTCCGTTTTCGTCCATCATGAGACTAACAGCGGTATTGATATTATCGAAAGTGCCGAAAGCGCCGAGGCTGAACGAGTTTTTGCCAGGGTAAGAGCCAAGAAGGGTAGTGGCTTTAGGGGCAGCACCATTCTTCCATTTGATGGTTGTGGTGCCCATCAGTCCATTGATGGTGATGTTGATGGCCGTCATAGGTCCCGACATGGTGGCGTTGTGTTCAGTGAATTTGCCCGGATTGTGTGCATCGGGAACTTTCATCTTGCCTTGTCCACTGATGTTACCTTTGTTGAGTGTTATTTCAAAAGTGCCTTCACCCCATTTCTCGTCGGTGAATTTGCAATAGGTTTTGCCATCTTTTGTAAACACATCCATCTTGGCTTTGTCGCCATAATAAGTGTCGCCAAAGAATTTAGAGTTTACAAGGAGATACCCTGTGAAGCTTTTGTTGATGCCAGGCTGTTGCTCTTCGTTGGCAAACTGAATGCTTTTAACTTCGCTGGCTTGATATTTAACGGTGGTTCCGTCGGCCTTGACGATGGTTACCGTTTGTGCCTTTGTGGTGGCTACGCCCGCTAGAAGGGCGAAAACAAGTGTAAAGAGATATTTCATTTCTTGATGAATTTGAAAGTTCTTGATGTTGATTTAACGATGAACACGCCTGTTTGGCCATTCAAAGGAAGGCTAACAGCGCCGTCGGCATTAACTGTTGCCGACACAACGAGCTGTCCCGATACATTGAATATCGACACGCGCGAGCCAGGTTGTAGACCTTCGCCACGAACATCTTCGCCGAAAGAGAATACGGCTTGATTTTCGTTTTGTGAAGGTACTGCACCGATACCATTGGTAGAAGGGTCGGCAAATTCGAACGAACGGAACTCGGTTAGAGGGTATTCAACTGTTTGAGAGCCTGCTTTGATTACCAACTTGTTGGTAGTGAACGTAACAGTAGGCTTATCCGAGAGTTTGAAATACGTGCTTTCGCCAGTCTTTCCACTCACTTTAACATGGCTGGCAGCCAAGGCCCACGCACTGCCGAACGACAGAGCTATTGCGCAAACTAGCGCCCTGATGGTTGTTCTGATTTTCATTGTTCTTGTATTTTATGAAATCTGGTGTATTTTAACGTTACAAAGTTACGGAGTTCTACTTTTTGGGGCAATACTCAATTATTATGATTTTTCACCCTTTTCTATACCTGGTTTTCGATAATGATGACTATATTTGTGCGTTAATTTTAGCGTGATGGTTTTTGCAATGAAGGGGGCTACGGTAGAGTTTCAGAGGGAAAAGTAAGCTGTGCGCATTCTATCTTTTAGTGTTTATTAAAAAATATAGATAAATGTTTGCGCGTTTTGTGTTTTTTTGTAAATTTGTGGCGGATACTGCCGACCATAGGGGAGTTGCTATTCGCCTCAGAGGCAAAGTGTCTTTGTTACTTTACTAACTATGGCGTGCACACCTTTTTGTGCATTCAACCCTTGGAGCGCATGCCCACTCACTCCAATGAAGGGTTTATTAACCGAAAGTGGACGATGAAAGAATTATGAAAAAGGCTTTTCTTACTATTGTCGCCTTTGCGACATCGCTGTTGGTAGCCGCCCAACACAAGATTAAGTTCAGCTACGACGCTGCTGGGAACAGGGTGGCGCGCGAAGCCGTGATACCCAAATCAAAAGTTGCACAAGCTATGCCATCAGGCCATATTCCCTTAAACGACCATTTTGGCCTTGCTTTCTCTCCTTCGTTTAGTTGGACGGAAGGCGGTCTGACGGCGGGCATGCTTGCCTCGCTTTCCTACACGGATGGAGATTTTAGTGCAAGTGTTAGCGGCGGTATAACCAACAATTATATTGGCTGGAACGCAGAAGCTTCTTATGGCGGTTGGGGTGCAGGCTTTGGCAAAACCTATTATGGCGAACAAACTGTAAGAGGCAATGTGTTAGGCAAACAAACCGTAGGTGCAATAACTTTACTCGCGCCTGGCGACGTTTCTTTCCGACTGTATAACGACATGTTTGGACAGTCTGGCCATGATCGCTGGCGTACCAGTGCTGCAGAACTCACCATCGGAGATTTCAGTGTAGGCACGTATGTGACGACAAATGACGGTAAGAAAGAATCGGGTATCCATGGATATGATCCTAATATTGTCGACCCGTATCTTGGTGCTAATCCTGAAAGAGTCATCCATGTTAATGGTAGAGATCAAAAAGTTGGTGGTGGTTGGCCTAACGGGAAAGTCTATTCAGCACCTTTTTGGGTTGGAATCAAGTCGGGAAGCCAAATCTATCGATTTGGGGTAAGTGCGAGGATTGTACAGAGTCTCACACAAAATCTTGTTCATCGTTATCTTGTACCAACTCCTTACTTTATACCAGGTAAGGAGTTCTACAGAGGCTTGTATTCTTCTTTCGGGCATAATTCGCCATTAAGTCTTTGGTAGTGTGAAACCTGCCTTTTGGAGATTGTGTTGCAATCTCCAAAAGGCAATAAAATAATTTGTATGAAGATATTATTATTTTCCTTTGGATTTCTGGTGCTATGCTCATGTTGGTCGCCCTTTCCTAATGCCTATGAGCGTTCGATGCAGGTGGGTCGCTTTCGCCCTAACATTAACACTGGAATTGCTAAAAAAGTGAACATTAATGGATACTACGTCGTGACCCATAAGAGGGTGGGAACATTCGAGCCGTTTATTCTTTATTCTGATGGAACGTTTGGCAATATCGTTTTTAAAAATAGAGACTCACTTTACGAGCAGAAAAAACAAGATACAGATTTGATGCAAGAAATTATAAGTTCAGAAAAAGGATTTTGTGGGGGAGGTGGATATTATGAAATTAAAGGAGACACATTGGAAGTTGATAAAGTATATCGTTATCAACTCCGCAAAGTGTTGGCGAAGGATCGCTTTAAGATAATCGATAAAAATCACCTCCTTCTCTTTAGCGGAATGTGGGTTGTATCAAAGAAAGAAGACGTACCTGAACCTTATGATGTACTTTACGAATTTGTCCCTGCTAAGAATTTGCCACCCTCCACAAGCTTTGGCTGTAAGCTGAACAAGTATATGTGGGAGAACAAGGCCGACTGGAAAGCCTATAAGCAAAGAATGAAACAGCAAAGGAAGAACAAGGGAAAGCGGTAACTGGGTTTGAATATAATGATATACTTCAAATTTAATTGCACGGTATTTTACTGGAAACAATTGGCTTATAAAACGATGAAAGCAAGACTATTATCAATAGCTGCGGTGATACTACTCTTAGGTTGCGCATCGCTTCCAAAATACACAATACTTAATAGGCAGCATTCTATTTACTATACGCGGGAACAAACAAGCGAACTCAACAAACGGGTTTGCACGCTTATCCGCAAAAGCAAAGAATGGAGAGACTTTGACAGTATTTACGTGTACCATATCGCGATTTGTCAACTTACATCACAGCTTGGAGGAACTGCAAAGTCGCCATCCGAATTTATAAAAGAAGACTTTACAGACTCGGTATTCCTGAGTATGTCCCGCCTAGGAAGAATGAAAGTTAAGGCCTTAGATCAAGGCAAAACCTTTCTCAGCACAGAGTCAATCGTGTTGAAAAAAGATAAGAGTTTAGGTGGTGTCGGTTGGATTCAATTCTTTACCGCTGCTAGCTCTGGTGTGAAAACATTTCTTCCCGAAGATATCTCGGAGTTGGTTGACATATTGGATGACGATGACTTTATAGGTTTCTTTCAGGTTATAAATCTAGACAACAAGGTAGGAAACGCTCTTTTCGCCGTAACACGCCAACGTAATGTTGTCGTTTTCACGTACGGAGCTGGATCATCTACCACAATAACGAAATGGAAATTAAAAGATTTTGGCGACAAATACCTCGGTTTGAGGTTATTCTGAAATACGTTTTTAATTAAGTAACATGGGCTGGTTCGAAGATGTTCCGATAGGTAAACCACTTAGATGGTAACGAGTATGCGTCAGCCCTTATTCTTTGGAATATTACTTCTGCCCAATTGTAGTTGTATAACCTTTAATGTAAAGGTAAGGCATCCTATCGAGGCCTACATTCCTCTTTCGGACATAACTCACCATTAAGTTTGGTAGTATTAAACAAGCCTTCCCTAAGATTGCAAACCGCAACCTTAGGAGAGGCTATAAAAAGAAAAATAAAAGCAATGACAACTAAAGAATTAGCTGACCATTATGGAATTAAATATGTATCTTTGCAAGAATACGGAGTTTACTCTGTTGCATTTTTACCAGATGAGGCATTGAGAATGGTTAATATCCTGCGAGAAGAAGTTACTCCAATTTTGGGTGGCGATGTGTATATAAAGAAAAATAACCCTACAAGAGTCTATCCCACAGATGACGGGTGGTATTACGAGCGGAAGAGCAATGAACTAATAAAAGAGTATACTGATAATAGTTGTGATGAAGCTGTTAAGTATATTCAGAACGTACTAGAGCGTTTGACTAAGGGATGTTATGAGTATGGCTCAGATGTGCTGTTTGATCTCGTGATACTTGATTTGGCCAATCCATCTTAAATGGAACATTTGTAACAAAACTAACAAGATAGGGAGGGGCTATTGTTAGGATTTAAAACCATCTTGACTTTTAGAGTATACGTTTAACGTTTCGTCTATATGATATACTTCAAATTTAATTGCAAGCCATTTTATCAAGATAATGTTAGTAAACAAGAGAAAAGATCATTCCTAGGAAGGTTCTTCTCAAAGCTATTTCATCGTCTCGAAGCCAATCCAGACTTTGAAGAAGCGCTTGATTTCGTGGCCGAATGGCTTATAGAATACGATGATGTAGAATTTCATCAAGCAGTTCGCGAAATGGGATTCGACACGAATAAGAATCTCATTGTTAAGCTGCCTGATGAGAGAAACTATGGTTATTGGTCGGATCTTGATTGCGATATAAATTTCTTTAAGAAATTTAATTATCAACTGATAACGAAAGAAACGTTTGATTTTTTGTGGAACTCCACACGCCATGATAGGGAACTAAAGAAGTTTGTGCCTATTAATGATGTAAATGGACAATAATTAAATGACTACGCGTAAAAGCGAATGGCTTGTCAAAGGCTTCTGAAAACTCACGTGCCTGGTTAAGCTAAAAACAAATAGCAAATGGAAAATAACGGACACATCAGACGACCAACTTCCGAAGAGTTGCTCTTGGTTGGGAATTTAGCACAAAAGCTCAAGAATCTGTTTAAGTGGTGGGGCATACGCCGCGCCCCACTTCTTGCCTTTCTTGCCGTCAGTTGATATAATCCACTGTCAACATCCTTTGGTGCTCTTATGGAAAAATTAAACATCGAAAGTTTGAAAAAGTGTGTTTTTACTTACAATGTTGTCGGTAACCTACGTGAGGGATTTTGATCTGCAACAAGTGTAGTGGGCAATTTTGTCCGTGAAGTTAAAGAACGTACCTTAACATAACAAATGTGTATCGACTAAACAAACTTAGAATGATGAGAAAGAACTTCGCCATATTCATGTTAGCAAGCATTTGTCTTCTTTCAGCACATGCTCAACGTTCTTGTAAGGATTGCATACAAGAACTTTATAAGATGATGGAAGCTTCACTGCTGGATAGTATTAGCATTGGGCACAGTTTTTATTCTGTGAAATCGCTCTATCAAGGCAAGGGTCATGGCCTTGTTGTCGCTGCAGTCGCAAAAGCCCGAGTGTTCAGTTACGGCAACCCGCTAGATTCTGTGGTTATGCTTGATTTGGGAGACAAAGCACTGTATTTTATGGTGAATACCGAACCACCTCGCAACTTTAAATGCGCAGACATTAATTGTGTGTATGATGGCGAGGGACGTAATCTTCTAAACAAAGAAGACTATATGATGTTCCCCGCAGTGATTAACGATCCTGATGGGTTTACATTCGTTAGAGAAGGACCATCTACGAAGTTTAAGGTTAAGGCAAAGATAGAAAAGGATAAAATCTTTTTCTATACCCCAATCTTAAGCCGTGATTGGTATAGAGTTTATCTTAGGGATGGAGGGCAGTGCATAGGATATGTTCATTGCTCACGAATACTCCCATACGATAAGTGTCCTATAAGAATTAAAAGGAAAATGGAGAAGCTTATGCTTTGATAAGTAAACATTAAAGACAAGTGGCAATGGAAAATAACTAACACATCAGACGACCAACTCCCGGAGAGTAGCCCTTGGTTGAGTATTTAGCACAAAAGGCCCAATATACGCTCAAACCTGATTGGCAGCAGGGCGTATGGGCTGAACCTATCACCGAGGAAAGAAATGGTGATGAACAAGTTTCTTGTGGTAATAGTAAAATGTATGAAGCTTATCCTATATGGTTTGCTCACGATCCTTTTGGATGATAGGGCGAGGGTGGGGCATGCTGGAAAAGCTGGGACGTATGAATAGAAAATGCTATATAACCCTAAGTTTATCTGTATAAAACCACACTATTCACAATCTTTTAACGTAAAACCATACCAACTTATACTAACTTTTTTGAGATTAGTTATAGCATTACAGAAAATATTTGTAACTTTGCACACCAAATGTGTGACTTAGAAACCTTTAAGCTGGATCTTAAAGCATTGAAGCAGGGCAAGACCCCGCTGCAATACGTACTTGACGACAGCTTTTTTGAGGCTATCGACGCCCCCGAAATAAAGAAAGGAAAGGTAAACGTTGAACTGAACGCAGTAAGAAACAACGACCTTTTTGAACTGAACTTCGATATTGAAGGTTCGGTCAACATACCTTGCGACCTGTGTTTAGACGACATGGAGCAGCCTATAAATACAAAAGATAGGCTGATAGTGAGGTTTGGAGAAGAATATTCAGAAGACGACGAACTGGTAACGCTGGAAGAAGACCCTGGGGTTCTCGACCTTTCGTGGTTCGTTTACGAGTTTATCGCACTCAACATACCCATAAAGCATGTGCACGCACCTGGCAAATGCAACCCAGACATGATAGAAATGCTGGACGCACATGCTGCCAACCGAAGTGGCCATGAGGATGAAGAAGAGGTGATTGACCCACGCTGGATGAAACTGAAAGAAATAAAAAAACAATATTAAAGATTAAAACAAAATGGCACATCCTAAAAGAAGACAGTCCAAGACTCGTACACTTAAAAGAAGAACTCATGATAAGGCCGTAGCTCCCACACTGGCTCTATGCCCCAACTGTGGCGCTTATTACATTTATCACACGGTTTGCCCCACTTGCGGACAGTACAGAGGTAAGGTAGCTATCGTTAAGGAAGAGGTTGCTGAATAATGGATAAGATAAATGCGATAATCACAGGCGTCGCTGGATACGTGCCCGACTATGTACTCAATAACGAGGAACTATCGCGCATCGTAGACACTAACGACGAATGGATTACTACGCGTACTGGTATCAAGGAGCGCCGTATCCTAACGGAAGAAGGGCTCGGTACTTCTTATCTAGCCCGTAAGGCCGCCAAACTTCTGATGAAGAAGACGGGCGCCGACCCCGACAGCATCGACGCGGTTATCGTTGCCACCACCACTCCCGACTATATCCACCCCTCAACAGCGTCTATCGTGCTGGGTAAACTGGGATTGAAAAATGCTTTTGCATTCGATTTCTCGGCTGCCTGCTGTGGTTTTATGTACGCTTTCGATGTGGCTTGTAACATGATACAAAGCGGACGCCATAAACGTATTATCGTTATCGGCGCCGATAAAATGTCGTCTATCACCGATTATAAAGATCGAGCCACCTGTCCGCTATTCGGCGACGGCGCTGGCGCAGTGATGGTGGAAGGAACTACTGAAGAAAATGTGGGATTGATCGACTCGCTGCACGTGGCCGACGGAATGGGATTGCCCTTCCTGCACGTTAAAGCGGGTGGCTCGGTTTGTCCTTCTTCGCAGTTCACTGTTGACCATCGCCTGCACTACACTTATCAGGAGGGTAGAACCGTTTACCGCTATGCTGTTTCGGCTATGGGCGACGATTGCTCTAAGCTGATCGAACGCAATGGATTAACGCCTGCCGACATTGATTATGTTGTGCCCCATCAAGCCAATCTTCGTATTATCGAAGCTGTGGGCAAACGTATTGGCGTACAACCTGAACAGGTGCTGGTAAATATCCAACGTTACGGAAACACCAGTGCGGCATGTATGCCCTTGGTGCTTTGGGATTTCGAAAAACAATTGAAGAAAGGTGATACTATTATATTCACCGCTTTTGGTGCTGGTTTCGTTCATGGTGCTTCTTATTATAAGTGGGCATACGACGGAGCTGAAATGGCCGAGCAAGGGAAGTGAAACAACGAAAACCTTAACTTCAATGAGTTAATAACAAAGAAGACGCATCCTTAATTTCTTAAGATGCGTCTTTTTAAGCTTTATCAAAGCTCTTAACAAACACCTTTATCACAGCAACAACATGCATAAGGCCGGATTTGTAAACATCGTGGGTAACCCTAACGTGGGCAAAAGCACGCTCATGAACCAGCTAGTGGGCGAACGCATCTCTATCGCCACCTTTAAAGCGCAAACCACTAGACACAGAATTATGGGTATTGTCAACACACCAGAAATGCAAATTGTGTTCTCTGACACGCCTGGAGTGCTCAAACCCAACTATAAACTGCAAGAGTCTATGTTGGCTTTCTCGGTGTCGGCCCTTAGCGATGCCGATGTGTTGCTCTATGTCACTGATGTGGTGGAAGACCCAGAGAAGAATGCCGACTTCCTTGAAAAGGTTAGAAGTATGACCATTCCCGTGTTGCTGCTCATCAATAAAATTGACGAAAGCAACCAAAAAGCCCTGGGAGACATCGTTGAACGATGGCATGCTCTGTTGCCCAAGGCCGAAATATTACCCATCTCGGCCAAAAATAAGTTCGGTACAGACCTGCTTTTGCGTCGTATCCAAGAACTATTACCCGAGTCACCACCTTATTTCGATAAAGATCAACTAACAGATAAACCTGCTAGATTTTTCGTTAGCGAGATTATTCGCGAGAAAATATTGCTCTACTACGACAAGGAAATACCCTATGCCGTGGAAGTGAAGGTGGAAAGATTTAAAGAAACCGAAAAGAAAATACACATCAACGCTGTTATCTATGTTGAACGTGATAGCCAAAAAGGCATCATTATTGGGCATCAGGGAGTGGCGTTGAAGAAAGTTTCAACAGAAGCACGCAAAACTTTGGAGAAGTTTTTCGATAAAGAGGTGTTCCTAGAAACATTCGTGAAAGTTGATAAAGACTGGCGTAGCTCTAAAAAAGAACTCGACAGTTTTGGCTATAACCCCGAATAAGTGGTGGCAACGGGCCTTCTTACAACAGTCCCTGGCTGTGCTGGCACGCTAAAGCGCTTTTCTACGATTAAGATTTTATATTTATGGCAAATTTAGTAGCTATCGTTGGACGCCCTAATGTGGGCAAGTCCACCTTATTTAATAGACTAACAAAAACCCGCAGCGCCATCGTGAGCGACACTGCTGGCACCACACGCGACCGTCAATATGGCAAATGCGATTGGGCTGGACGCGAATTTTCGGTGGTAGATACGGGCGGATGGGTGGTCAATTCGGACGACATCTTTGAAGATGCCATTCGCCGACAGGTGCTCGTGGCTACCGAAGAAGCCGATTTGGTGCTGTTCCTTGTAGATGTGAATACGGGCGTAACCGACCTCGATGAGGATGTGGCGCAGATTCTTCGACGCACCAAAGTGCCTGTGTTGTTGGTGGTGAATAAGGCCGACAGCAACGAACAAATATACGAAGCGCCTGTGTTTTATTCCATGGGACTGGGCGACCCTTATCCAATTAGTGCTGCAACGGGTAGCGGAACGGGCGACTTGCTCGATGCTGTTATCGAAAAACTAAAACCAGGTGAAGCCGAAGATGTGGAAGACGGCATCCCTCGTTTTGCCGTTGTGGGACGTCCCAACGTTGGAAAAAGTAGCATCATCAATGCTTTTATTGGAGAAGACCGAAACATCGTTACAGAAATAGCTGGTACCACACGCGACAGTATATACACGCGTTTCGATAAATTTGGATTCGATTTCTACCTCGTAGACACAGCTGGTATTCGTCGTAAAAATAAGGTAACCGAAGATTTGGAGTTTTATAGCGTGATGCGTTCCATCCGTTCTATTGAGCATAGCGACGTTTGTATACTCATGATCGACGCCACACGAGGTATTGAAACGCAAGATATGAACATCTTCCAGCTGATACAGAAAAACCAAAAGTCGCTGGTTGTGGTGGTTAACAAGTGGGACTTGGTTCCTGATAAAGACCAAAAGGTGATTAAAACCTTCGAAAATGCCATCCGCGAACGTATGGCGCCCTTTGTTGATTTCCCCATCATCTTTGCTTCGGCGCTTACAAAACAGCGCATTTTTAAGGTGCTCGAAACAGCCAAACAGGTATATCTTAACCGCAAAGCACACGTGGGAACTTCGAAACTCAACGAGATAATGCTACCCTTAATCGAGGCTTATCCACCACCTTCAACCAAGGGTAAGTATATCAAGATTAAGTATTGCACGCAGTTGCCCAACACGCAGATACCCTCATTTGTGTTCTACGCCAACTTGCCACAGTACGTAAAGGAAAACTATCGCCGCTTTTTGGAAAATAAGATACGCGACAATTGGAACATGCACGGCACTCCAATCAACGTGTTTATCAGACAAAAATAACTACTTGGGGATACGGCTAAGGCTTGTATCCCCAATTCGTTTTATGCGTGAGCGTGTTTTATTCCTGCAATTTCTCGTGCGTTTGGCTGCAGGTCATTACGTTAATCCCCTAGCTTCGCTTTGCCATTTGTTGGCCCACAGTCTCTAACAAAAAACAATCAAAAAACAATTTTGCTTCACTCGGATAAGTTCGTTCGAAAATTTAATCCTGTTGGCAGCCAGAAACCTCTGTCTACAACTAAACTCTTGGGCATATTGGTTGCTGATATAAAAGTGTTTTAAACCCAAATCGCTCATTAGAGCCTAAAAAGTATTTGTTTTATAGTCGAGCATCTTGTATGTCTTTGCAACTTGACATCGCACACCTGCGCTACAAAGATAGTCAATCTGTTGGACAATATAACACAATCTTTTTAGGCTCTAATGAACGTTTTGGCTTTTAAGTTACTCATTATGTTGTCCCTGTTTCCTCTAAAACATTGTTACATAATGGAAAATAGCGTTGCAAGCGTGTTGTTCTAAGTAGATAATTCGTATCTTTGCGTATGGAATTTAGAGGATAACCTGCAGATGAAGAAACTATTTTACTTTTTCGTGGCATTGCTTGTTGTGGCTTGTTCGTCGGGCCCTGCACCCAGTGAGGTGGCAGCACAAGCGGCCAAAGAATATTATGCGCAGCTGTTGGCTGGCAAGTACGACCATTACGTGGATGGTTTTTATCGCCCCGACAGCATACCCAATAACTATAGGCAACAGCTTATAGACAATGCAAAGATGTTTTTAGCACAACAAAAAACCGACCGGCGGGGCATTCTTGATGTGCGCGTTGTTAATGCTATGGCCGATACGGCTAAACGTTCGGCCAATGTTTTCTTGCTCTTTGCCTATGGGGATAGCACCAGCGAAGAGGTTGTGGTGCCCATGGTGATGCATAAGGGCGTGTGGTATATGCGATAAACTTTAGCTGCAAACATAAGGAAGGCTGCCCGTTGAGGCAGCCTTCTACGTATGTTGTTCTTTTTTTGTTTGCGGTTATTTGCCATTCCTTGGCAGGGGCGCTTATTCTTTATTCGCTGTTGTGTTGGCCTCTTCTCGTTCCTCCACCTCTTTCACCTTTCTAAATAGGTCGGATGCAAACACAAGGTCGTTTAGCTTTTGGTTTTTGCTACTCATCACGTCATCTTTCGTTCCCTGCCATTCTTTCTTACCTTTATAGATAAAGCAGATGTTTTCGCCAATGCCCATAACCGAGTTCATGTCGTGGGTGTTGATAATGGTGGTCATACCAAACTCTTTGGTGATGCTCGATAGCAATTCGTCTATCACGAGCGATGTTTTGGGATCGAGTCCAGAGTTAGGTTCGTCGCAAAACAGATACTTCGGATTAAGCACAATGGCCCTTGCAATGGCCACGCGCTTTTGCATACCGCCCGAAATCTCACCTGGAAACTTGCTTTGTGCATCGGTAAGGTTTACGCGTGCTAGGCATTCTTGCGCGCGTTTAGTGCGTTCGCGCAAGTTCATTGTGGAGAACATGTCGAGGGGAAACATCACGTTTTCGAGCACCGAAAGCGAATCGAACAAAGCTGCATTTTGAAAAATCATGCCCATCTCGCGGCGCATGTGCACCTTTTCGTGCTTAGACATCGTAACAAAATTGCGCCCATCGTAGAGTATTTCGCCCGAACTAGGCTCGAGCAAGCCCACGATATTCTTCATTAGTACGGTTTTTCCCGAACCACTCTGCCCGATAATAAGATTGGTTTTGCCTGTCTCGAACACGCAATCTATACCTTTAAGAACGGTTTTATCTTCGAAAGATTTTGTAAGTCTCTTAATTTCAATCATTGTTTTTGCTTTTTAGGCTGGCCATTGGTTTTGGCGTTGCCAAGTGAAAGTGTGTTCAACGCCTGCATAAGCAGAGGCTATGCTGCGCGTGGCACATCCCTTCTGTTATTGAATGTTGGTGAGTGGCTTTGCAATGGTTAACTGAGCACCTGTGTGAGAAACACGTCGGAGAACAAAATCAGCACCGAACTGCAAACCACGGCGTCTGTACTGGCCTTTCCCACTTCTACCGAACCGCCCTCTACCGTATAACCAAAGTAAGAAGAAACGCTGGCTATGATATAGGCAAAGAATAAACTCTTAACGATACTCATCCACATAAACCATGGATTGAATGCATGTTGTATGCCAAGCGTGAGGTCGTCGGGCGTAAGAATGTGCCCAATGTAGGCGGTGGCGTAGGCTCCCAAAATACCCATTGCCGAACTGAATATCACCAAGAAGGGCATAATGGTAACTAGGCCTAATATCTTGGGCAATATTAAGTAAGAGGCAGAGTTTACACCCATGATGTCGAGTGCATCTATCTGCTGTGTTACACGCATCGTTCCCAATTCTGATGCAATGTTCGAACCCACCTTACCAGCCAAGATAAGACACATAATACTCGATGAAAATTCGAGCAACATAATTTCGCGCGTGGTATAACCCGACACCCAACGAGGCATCCATGGGCTCTGTATGTTCAATTTCATCTGAATACAGATAACCGCACCAATGAAAAAAGAGATGAGCAATACAATGCCCACCGAGTCAACTCCAAGTTGCGACATTTCTTTTACGTAACGTTTGAAAAACATACGCATACGCTCAGGGCGCGAAAACGAACGTCCCATTAGTATAAGGTATCGTCCAAGTGTGTTGAGATAGTTCAGAATCAACATTTTTTATCCTAATATATAATAATGTGTATGCCCATTTGCGGTGTACCGTATGTTATGGGCAATGTTTAGTCCCTTTTTGTTTTGGCACGCATTCGCTGTTGCAATCTTGTTTTCAAATTGCCGAATGCAGCCTAACTTATGCAAAGTTAGTGCCAATGAGCGCAATGAAATTTTGTTTTCAAATTGCCGAATGCAGTCTAACTTATGCAAAGTTAGTGCCAATGAGCGCAATGAAATTTTGTTTTCAAATTGCCGAATGCAGCCTAACTTATGCAAAAGTACGCAAATTATGATAGAAACAGTCATCTTGCTCGCTGTTTTTATTTCTTGTTACCACTTTTATGCCTACCTTTGCACCAAGGTTTAATTATCAGAATATAAACAGAAGATATGTCTACGAATGATTTTCAACTGAACGAACAGAGCCACGAGGAAACCCATATGGAACTGCGTGCCGAAGGACTTGTTAAGCGATATGGCAAACGTACGGTGGTAAACGATGTCTCTATCAACGTGCGTCAAGGAGAAATTGTGGGGCTGCTCGGACCTAATGGTGCTGGTAAAACTACCTCGTTCTATATGACTACTGGTCTGGTGTTGCCCAATGATGGACATATCTTTATCGACAATACTGAGATTACCGACTTCCCTGTCTACAAACGTGCGCGTGCTGGTATTGGTTATCTGCCTCAAGAGGCCAGCGTGTTTAGAAAACTGAGTGTGGAAGACAATATCATGGCCGTGCTCGAACTTACTGGTAAACCTAGACAATATCAGCTAGATAAACTTGAAAGTCTTATTCGAGAGTTTCGTTTGGGTAAGGTTAGAAAAAACAAAGGCGACCAATTGTCGGGTGGAGAACGCCGACGCACCGAGATTGCACGCTGCTTGGCCATCGACCCTAAGTTTATTATGCTCGACGAACCGTTTGCTGGTGTCGACCCTATTGCTGTGGAAGACATTCAACACATCGTGTGGCAACTAAAATACCGCAACATCGGTATACTTATAACCGACCATAATGTGCAAGAAACGCTTACCATTACCGATAGGGCTTACTTGCTTTTCGAGGGCAGAATTCTTTTCCAAGGGGCTCCTGAAGAACTGGCAGAAAACAAAATCGTACGCGAAAAATATCTCAGTAATAGCTTCGTTCTACGTAAAAAAGACTTTCAAACACTTGACGAAGAACGACGCGCACGCTTTGGCGAACTCTAAAGTAAGAGATGTTGGCATCGAAATAGGTATGTGGTTTTTGTTCCGAAGTTCTTTGTCTTTAACGCTGTGTATCAGATGAATAACGATATTTAAAGGGGTAGTTCTGGGTTGTAGTATATTTGCAAAATCAAGAGGTTTGATTAAAAAACACTTATAAAACTTGCATAGTTCCGAATAAATTTGTAACTTTGCACTCGCAATTCAGAACTGATGCGCGAAAAGAAAATTATAACATCGCGGAGTGGAGCAGTTGGTAGCTCGCCAGGCTCATAACCTGGAGGTCACATGTTCGAGTCGTGTCTCCGCAACTAAGTTAAAGAGGTGTAAGGAATATTTCCTTACGCCTCTTTTTTGTTGTTTGTAAGTTGCGATGATGGGGTGGGGTGGGTGTTTACACAACGGATTGGTTCGCGCTGCCTGCCAAAGCTCTTGCCTCCTTGTTGTCAATAGCGTCCTTTCTTACGTATTTCACAATCGTTTCGATATAATGTGCAAAACCATCAACGGTTTGCGTGTTTTTTATTATTAGTGGTATTCTTGGTTCTGCTGCTGGTTTAATTCGTCTTCTTGAAAAGTGTAAAATATTCGGCATGTAATTTACATCAAAAACAGCTCTCTAAGTTCACCAACTGTTCACTCGCTCGCAAATATTCCATTCTTGCGAGGGGTTTTTCTCATAATAAATGGGGTGGGTTGTAAGTGCAAGAAAGTTGCAGTTCTGTTGCATAGAAATGCGAAAGAGGCCGAACAATAGGCGTTTTGTAGCTAAAGCTTGGGTGTTTTGCAGCATTTAGCCCTCCGTTTTGCTGCAAAACGCAAGGTAAAATGGTGCTAAACGCAGGGTGAAATGGTGC
>NZ_CALKQY010000011.1:0-24219 GCF_937990675.1 Hoylesella shahii
TTTATATCCATCCATAGGCAGGTATGGAAGGGACAGGTGTGCCCATACGGCTCGATATTTGGGAGTTTTTGTGCGCAAAGCACATCAAGTACTCTTCCAAAGACGCTTTTCAAGAAAAGAATCTGGCATTTGACAGTTTCCAGAGATTCTTAAGAGGGAATTAACTGAATTACCCTACTTACAATCTACCCCCTTAAACAAGCCTACAAATAAGGTGGCAAACACCTACCCCACTTACACCTCACCTCACAAAACACATCATCGCCCCTTAAAAGCCATGCAGACGCGTACTCAAAGGAGATAAAACGATAATGTTTTTGTAAATATTTTTCATCCAATTTTAACACTATAGAGGCTTATTTTATGCTCCAAGCAGACAACGACTCGAAAAACACGCGTATTTCGCGAGTTCATAACACTATGAAAATCAGCTAACTAGAATAAAAACAACGTTTAAACCCCATTTTTTACTCATTTTTAGCTCCATCGCAAACAACAAAGCGCATTTACGTCTAAAATATTTTATCATTTTAGTTCTAAGCAATAATTTAACCGAAATTGAACATATATTCTGCGTTATTTACCACTTTTATTCGCTATTTGCTGCATTTAGGTCTGCAATATGCATGAGTTAGCAGTGCTAAATGCTACAAAACGCAATGCTATTTGCTGCTAAACGCAATGCTATTTGCTGCTAAACGCAAGGTAAAAACATGGTTTTTGCAAAACAAATGCGCGCCTTTTTATAGACAAAAAGCATCAAATAACACACAATTGTAGGCTTTTTCGGAAGTAAAAAAGAAGCGGATTTTTTAAAAATAGCGAGGCAAAATATCGCAAAATGGCCCAAAAAGTGGAATAAAACACAATTACGATACATCAAAAATAAGAAAAAAGACCTGCCTTTTATAGGTTTTAGCCCTCCAAAAGACCTAAAAGGGGTGTTCAAAAAAGGATGTATTTGTAAAGTTTTATTACCCCATTTAAGAATTAGCCCTCACACTAGCCACACACAAAAAAAACTTTTGCCAACAACGAAGCACTTGCTGCGATGAAAACAACACGCAAAAGCCAGACCCTCACAAGCGCAAGCAGCTCATTTCAGCACAATAATATCGCTCCACCGCGTTGTAGGATTTTTGCTTTTAAAGTCGTGTTTTATAGCATTGGCAAACACATTGGCCTTACCTTTACCATCTTTAGCCGTATATTGCTGACTCCCAAGCACAACTGTTTCTGTGCCATTCACCTTATTAAGCTGGTCGACAACAGCATCCAGCCGTTTCAGTTTATCAATCTGTTCGGCATTTAGGCCGAAGAGGTCTGGCTGAATAGGACTGTCTGCACCAATTCCCATCACGATAACTCCCGCTTTTTTATAATGAAAGCCCTGCAAAAACAGTTTTTGCAGCACCTCGTTGGCAGCCTTCACAATAGCAATGGTGCTACTGGTGGGTGTAAGTAGCCGCGTTTCTTGAAAGTTCCAATATTGCGGCAAGTCTTCGCGAAAGGCGTTGGTATGCAAGAAAACGCCAACAGCAGCGGCAACGGTGCGCTGCTGTCGTAATTTTTCGGCACAGCGAGCAGCATAATTAGAGACATGCGTACGCAGGTCGTCGATATTGGTAATCATGCCATTGAAAGAGCGACTCACACAAATCGACTTCTTTTTGGCCAGTTCTTCGTTGGGCACACAGTCTTCTCCATTCAGTTCGCGCCATGTTCTTTCTATCACAATGTTATTAAATGTGGCTCTCACCCAGGATAATTGGCGTTCGGAAAAGTCGAAAGCCGACTGCACTCCAGCAGCCTGTAACCGCGCCGAATAACGTCTACCAATGCCCCACACCTCGTCGACGGGGTAAAGTTTTAGAGCCTTGATGCGTTTTTCATCACTGTCTATCAGGCAGCAATGGCGATAGCCTGCATGTTTTTTAGCAAAGTGGCTGGCCATTTTAGCCAACGTTTTATTGGGTGCTATGCCCACACTGATAGGCATACCCACGCTTCGCACAACTCGTCGATGCAAGCTTTCGCCCCACTCTTTCAGGTTTATTTGTTCCACTCCATTGAAATAAACAAAACATTCGTCAATGCTATAACGAAAATAGGCTGGTGCTTCTTGCTTAATAATCTCAACCACGCGCCCCGTAAGTTCGCCATAGAGTTCGTAGTTAGACGAGAAAACAGCGATGTTGTGATGCGGAAACAGTTCGGCCAACTGATAGTAAGGCGTGCCATTCTTGATACCCATAAGCTTGGCTTCAGTAGAACGCGCCACCACACACCCATCGTTGTTGCTTAGCACAACCACAGGTTTACCCTTTAAGTCGGGTCTAAACACGCGTTCGCATGACACATAACAATTGTCGCAATCCACTATTCCGTACATCAGTCAATACCTTCTCCAGTTTTTTATAGTCCATACCACCACGCCCCACACCTCAAAAGCATCGTTTTCATCAATCCTTATGGGTTGAAAATTGGGATTAGCAGGTCGCAATTCGATATATCCCTCATCACGATGGCTAAGATCTAGGTACTTAATGGTAAATTCTTCGTTGATATATCCCACCACAACATCGCCATGACGTGGCTCGATAGACCTGTCTATAACGGCGATGTCGCCACTGCATATGCCAGCCTCAACCATCGAGTCGCCAGCCACTTTGCCATAAAAAGTGGCTTCGGGATTGCGTATAAGGTCGTGATTAAAGTCGAGTGTTTCGTGCATATAGCCATCGGCAGGCGAAGGAAACCCCGCTTTTAAGCCTTCGGCAATAGGCAATTTCAGTCGTTTGGTGAAATTGCCCTGAATAATTTGCATGCCCGTGGTGTATTGTTTGTTATCTTTTGTCATGTTCTTAAATTTTCGGCAGCCAATAAAACTCGTTTTTGCAAAACGCATTAAAGACCGATAAGCCTTAACAACAGAAGTGAGCGATGCCCGCAACGTTCCAGAAGAAACCATTGGTATGGGTCCACATCGCACTCTTTGCCCCTCCTAGCGTTACAAGGGAAAGACAAACACAACATGTTGTCTTCGCAAAAGTACAAATAATATGCGAGAAAGCCATTGCACAAAGCAAATACTTAAACACGAAACTAAAGATAAAAGGCTATCGGCTCATTTCAAACTAAGGTATGTGTCAGCACCTCTTGGACTAGCCACAACATTACTCACCACGCTGCACCACGCAAAATAGAAGTAAGAAGCGCCCAACAGGCGTTGCCCATAGCTACAAAACAAAAAAGAGGACACCACAAATGGCATCCTCTTCTTGTGATTCCGTTGGGGTTCGAACCCAAGACCCACAGCTTAGAAGGCTGTTGCTCTAATCCAACTGAGCTACGGAACCATTACCCGCAATACTATATCTTTCAGTTTTGCGGTTGCAAAGTTAGAAAAAAAAGGGGGGATAGCAAAATATTTCGCAATAAATATTGCTCTGAAAGGTGGCAACCATAAGTTTGCGCGTGTATAAGTTGCAATATTTAGGCCTTTAAATACATTAGAACTTGCGTAAACACCAATTATCAGTCCTAGTGAAAGCTCACCACAACTACACAAAAACGCCCACCCCCCCAAAAAAAGAACAAGAGAGACAAAGGCTAACTCCAAGCTAGCGTTCTCAACAATAAAAAATAAAACAAGGAAAAAGAAAAGAATACATCTACCAACAAGACCAATTAACCAAGCATTTGATGGCAAGTAGAAAGTATAAGGCCAATAAAAAATACCGATTTGCACTAAAAAAGTGATGATGTTCTTGGAAAATAAGAATTAAAGTGATACTTTTGCAGAAATAAACAACGAAAGGATACAATATGTTGAGCTTTAACGCATACTTCTATTACTTTCACTTTACAGCAAGAATGTAAAGCGGGAAGATGCGTGCCAACTATTAACGTGAACATCATAATAAGAAAATAACAATCACATCCCGCTTCAATAACATTGAGGCGGGATGTTTTTTTATGATAACAAGCATGAAGAGAATTGCCATACAGGGCATCGCGGGCTCGTTCCACGACATTGCCGCTCACCAATATTTCAGCAACGAGCAGGTGCAAGGCATATATTGCAGCACCTTTGAAGAAGTGTTTCGACAGATTGCCAACGACCCAACGGTTATCGGAATGGTGGCTATTGAGAACACCATCGCTGGTTCGCTGCTGCACAATTACGAGTTATTGCGCGCCTCGGGAACATCTATCGTAGGCGAACACAAGCTGCACATCGAGCATGCTATATGCTGCCTGCCCGAAGACGACTGGCATTCGATTAGCGAAGTGCACTCGCATCCTGTTGCCTTGATGCAATGCAGGGATTTTTTAGCCAATCATCCTAAGCTTAAAGCAGTGGAAGCCGAAGACACCGCAGGCTCGGCCGAACTCATTGCTAGAACAAAACAACGCGGATGGGCCGCCATCTGCAACGCATCGGCAGCCAAACTATATGGGCTAAAGGTGCTAGAAAACCATATTGAAGATAACAAACACAACTTTACACGCTTTCTAGTGGTGTGCCATCCGCAACGCTCAGGCAGTCTTAGACCCTGGGAAAATGCCAACAAAGCCAGTTTGGTGTTCTCACTTCCTCACGAAGAGGGTAGCTTATCGAAAGTGCTTACCATTCTTTCGTTCTACAGCATCAATCTCACCAAAATACAATCGTTGCCCATTATCGGCCACGAATGGGAATATATGTTCTACGTTGATGTTAAGTTCGACAACATCACTCGTTATCACCAAAGTATAGACGCCATCGTTCCACTTACCAAAAAACTAAAGATTTTAGGAGAATATGAAGATGGGAAACAACAAGACACTTAACATAAAGCCTGCACAAAGACTAGATTTTGTGCAAGAATACTATTTTAGCAGAAAACTAAAAGAGGTGGCACAGCTTGTATCCGAAGGCAACGACATCATTAGTTTGGCCATTGGGTCGCCCGATTTACCCCCTTCTGCCAATACTATAGCCAAATTATGTGAGGTGGCACAGCGCGAAGATACACACGGATATCAACCCACAAAGGGCACTCCGCAACTGCTAGAGGCACTGGCCACACATTATAAAAGATGGTATGGGGTGGACGTTAACCCACAGAACGAGGTGATGCCACTTATCGGAAGTAAAGAAGGGATTCTGCACATAACCCTTGCTTTTGCCAACGTGGGCGATAAAGCGCTGGTGCCTAACCCGGGTTATCCCACTTATACAGCACTTAGTAGATTGCTTGGCGTTGAGGTGTTGAATTATAACCTGCGCGAAGAAAACCAATGGCAACCCAACTTTGATGAGCTGAATGACATGGATTTAAGTGGCGTTAAACTGCTATGGACCAACTATCCACACATGCCCACTGGCGGAAAACCCATGATGAAGACCTACGAACGACTGGTGGAATTTGCCCAAACGCACAACATAGTGGTGGTGAACGATAACCCTTACTCGCTAATCTTGACCAACAAACCTAGGTCTATCATGCAAGTAGACGGTGCCAAAGACTGCTGCATCGAACTAAACTCGCTGAGCAAAAGCCACAACATGCCTGGTTGGCGCGTGGGAATGTGCGTAACCAACGCCACATGGGTGCAATGGATGCTTAAAGTTAAGACCAACATTGACAGTGGAACGTTTCGTGGTATTCAGCTCGCAGCAGCCGAGGCGATAACAGGTAACACCACAGAATGGCACACCTATTATAATAAGGAGGTGTATCAGCGCCGCCGAGTGATTGCTGAAAAGATTATGAAGGCCATAGGTTGCACGTTCGCCCCACAGCAAACGGGACTGTTTCTTTGGGGAAAAATACCCGAGAGCATCACCGATTCCGAGCAACTCACCGAACATCTGCTGCATCAACACGGCATTTTCGTTGCTCCAGGATTTATCTTTGGCAGCAACGGCAAACGTTATGTGCGACTCTCTTTATGCGCAAATGAAGCCCGCATGCAAGAGGCTTTGCAAAGAATTACAAGCAAACAAGACAACAAAACCATTATTGAACAACAAAACAGCTAAATAAAGACATGGAACTAGACTTATTACCCCTTAACCTTCCCAGTGATAACGAACGCCCTGTGGTGATGGCTGGACCCTGTTCGGCCGAGACTGAAGAGCAAGTGATGCAAGCTGCTCGCGCTTTGGCACAAAAGGGATGCCACATATTCAGGGCTGGTGCTTGGAAACCACGCACAAAACCAGGTGGGTTTGAAGGCAACGGCAAAACCGCTTTGCCATGGCTCGAACAAGTAAAAGCTGAAACGGGAATGCTTATTGCTACAGAAGTGGCCACACCCGAACATGTGGAACTATGCCTTAAACACAATATAGACATTCTTTGGATTGGCGCACGCACCTCGGCAAACCCATTTGCCATGCAAGCTTTGGCCGATTGTTTGCGAGGATTAGACTTACCCGTACTGGTTAAAAACCCCGTAAACCCCGACCTAGAACTGTGGATTGGTGGCATGGAACGCATCAATCAGGCTGGCGTTAAGCGTTTGGCAGCCATACATCGAGGTTTTTCTAGCTACGATAATAAGATGTATCGCAATTCGCCAATGTGGCAAATCCCCCTAGAACTGCGCCGACGCATACCTGCTTTGCCCATCATCTGCGACCCTAGTCATATCGGTGGAAGACGCGAACTGATTGCTCCGCTATGCCAACAGGCTATGGATTTGGGCTTCGACGGACTAATTGTAGAAAGCCATTGCAACCCCGACAAGGCTTGGAGCGATGCCAAACAACAGGTTACTCCAGACGTTTTGGATTATATCCTGTCGTTGCTCATTGTGCGAGATAAGAGCTTAATACAAGAAGGTATCACCCAACTGCGACACCAAATAGACGACTTAGACAACCAATTGATGGAACTGCTAGCTAAGCGCATGCGTGTTTGCAGACAGATTGGACAATATAAAAAGGAACATAACATGACTGTTTTTCAAGCAAGTAGATATAATGAGATTCTTGAAAAGCGTGGTGCACAAGGCGCTTTATGCGGAATGAACCCCGAATTTGTGGCTACAGTGTTCGAAAGTGTACACGAAGAGTCGGTTAGACAGCAAATGGAAATTATAAACAAGTAGCTAAAATGAGGATTTTAATTTTGGGTGCAGGCAAGATGGGGAGCTTCTTCACCGACCTGCTAAGCTTCGAACACGAGGTGGCTGTGTACGACCAAGAGCCGCAAAGAATGAGATTTACCTACAACTGTGCCCGATTCTCATCATTAGAAGAGGTGAAACAGTTTGAACCGCAACTGCTTATCAATGCCGTTACAATGAAATACACCATCGAAGCCTTTCGAGCGGTGATGCCTTTCTTGCCACAACAGTGCATCGTGAGCGACATTGCATCGGTTAAAACAGGACTGCGCGAGTTTTACGAAGGCTGCAATCATCCCTTTGTTTCATCACACCCCATGTTTGGACCCACTTTTGCCAACCTCAATCAACTTAGCAACGAGAATGCTATCATCATTGCCGAGGGCGACTATATGGGGCGCATCTTCTTTCGCGACCTGTATAACAAGCTGGGATTAAACATTCACGAGTACACGTTTGAAGAACACGACCGCACTGTTGCCTATTCTCTAAGCATCCCTTTCGTTAGCACTTTTGTGTTTGCTGCAGTGATGAAACCGCAGGATGCACCTGGAACAACTTTTAAACGCCATCTTAATATTGCACGAGGGGTGCTTGGCGAAGACGATTTTTTGCTACGCGAGATTCTCTTTAATCCCTATACTGCCGAACAAGTGGGACATATTCGCGACGAACTGAACGCTCTTCTCGACATCATTAACGATAAAGACGCCGAGGCGATGAAACAATATCTCACCAAGATAAGAACAAATATACATGGTCAAAAGACTTCGTAATAAGGCGTTGGGCTAGTATTGAAAGGGCTCAAAAACGTTTTTTCCTCAGCATTAAGCTTTACTTTGAAGCAAAAAAACACAAAAAACAATGGCGATACCACGCTGAATGGCATGGTATCGCCAGTGTTTTTAAAAACTTTTGCTCATTACTTCCTTATCGCTCTTTAGAGTAACATCCACAAAACAGTTCCCTCGTCAATCGTTATCATACCACGAAGGCAATCTCCTTAACTCTTGATAAGTTTGGTTAATGTCTTCGCGACTTATCTCAAAATGCCTATCCACCGTTCTTGGCTTATCGTTTAGCGAATGCGAAAACAGCCAATCGTAAGTTTTTTGCAGATAAAACAGGCGAGCCAACAACCCATGCGACCCACCCTGCACCCAGTCGTAGCGCAGTAGTTTGTCGTTGCCCTGCTCTTTAAGCTTATTAACCACCACCTCAGATTGCTTCACCGACACAGCTCTATCGGCAGTACCGTGCATAATCCACATCGGCACCTTCCCTATTCCACTAATATCGTTGCGCGAACAGCCACCACAGAGCGCCATCGCAGCCGCCACTTTCTCGGGATAAACAGCCACAAAGTCCATTGTTCCATATCCGCCAAGACTCATCCCCAGCACATAAACACGTGTGGTGTCTACCATATAGTTAGCCTTAGTCCACTCTAACAAGTCGTTAATCTTTTGCGGACTCCATGCACCACCAGGGTTTTGAGGTGCAATAACAAGCGTTGGGATAATCTTTCCACGGTCTATTGCATCGAGCACACCATATCTACGCACCCGTTGCAGATTATTGCCACAGAGGCTAGCACCATGTAAAAAGATAACAAGGGGCAAAGGGTGCTTATCTATTTCGTACTCGTTGGGTGTGTAAACCCAAAAGTTATAACCCCCAGGCATAACGTTTGTCTTCGTAATAAAATTCCCTTTTTCGGTTTTTTGCGCCATACTTGAAAGGCTTGAGGCAAAAAACACCAATACCAACAATATATTTCTCATATTCAAATCGTTAACAAATACAATCTTTTTTATAGTGGTTGTTGGCCCGCTTCTTTGTAAGTGAATGCATACATCACTGCTCTTTTGCTTAAGAAACGGACCAATAACCATAGTAGGGTTTACTAAATGCTGGCCCAAAAGCCAATCACGCTATTCGTCGTAAGGCACAGTCTGCATGCTAGGCAAATTGATACGTGGGTCTACAAACGACTTCATTCGCCCTTTAAGCACGCTAGGATGGAGCAACTTAACCAATTTCTTGGCAGCATCAACGTCCAAATAGTTTATCAAAATCACAGTAGCCTCCATGTTGGGATGCATTTTAGCAAAAACAAAAGCAGTTGCTTCCAACTTATTATAGAGCGTTACGCCACGCTCGCTGTATTGCTTTTCAAGTTCTTCGGTAAACTCTTTGCAATGCACCAGACTATCGAATTGCTGCGCCATCTGCCTCATTTCAAGGTTAACAGGCTGAATAGCCTTTTCCACCTCGTTTAATTGGCGATAAACTTCGCTACCTCCAAAGCGCCATCCCTTATTGATGTCGCCTTCCAAAATCATTTCTTCGCCAGGAACAGCCAAAGCATAAAATCCCACATAGCGATGATTTCTGTCGTTTGCACCGTCGATAACCTCCATCAAACACACGCTGTCGAGCGATATAGTCAAATCAAACTCGCCGTTCTTTGTGCACACGGTAGTATCCTTAAACACAGGTTCGCCATTCTCTACGCCTGTTATGGCAAAGAGCAACGAATCTTTCACACCTGTTAGCTTGCCTCTGATACGTAGGGTTTTGTCTTCGTGCTGAGCACATTGTGCTAACATCAAAGCTGCAAAAAGCAGCATCATCATTTGTTTAAATGTTCTTTTCATGCTGTCAGTATTTAAAATTAAGACTTATCTTTGTTTCTTTTCTTCCATGCCCTATTACCTGTAAATGTAACAAAAGGCATTGCGAGTGATGTTCGCTACAAACAGCTAGTGAGCGAAACGTGTACCCAATTGCGACATTTTCCTTGAAATAAGCATATTCACCACACAGTTTACGCAGCCTCTTGCACAGTGTTGTATCGGTCTTTTGGTGAAGAACGTGGCTCGATAAGAAAAAAATCGTCAATATTTAGTATTGCTGATAAGTTTCTTTGTTGCATTGTTTTAATGCAAAACAGAAAGGCACTAACCACCTTTAACAACACTTTGATGGCGATGTCACTGCAAAGCATATCACAATGCCCACAACAAGACATTTGTATACCTCTGTTTACGCAACGCAAATATACATTTATTTTTTGATTTACCGAAGATTTGACGTATATTTGCAGCAAAAATTAAGTTTAAAAAATTGTCGTTATGGCAAGTTTCATATATCAAAGAACCAATAAGGTGTTGCTCATCTACACAGGCGGAACAATCGGGATGGGCCAAAACCCGGCTACTGGTGCACTCGAACCGCTCGACTTTAATTATCTGGTAGACAACTTACCAGAATTTAAGTACCTCAAGACGAGCATCGAGGTGTATCAGTTTGCATCACCCATCGACTCTAGCGACATGGCTCCAAGGCTATGGGCGCACCTTGTTGGCATCATAGCAGAGAATTATAACTGCTACGATGGGTTCGTTATTCTACACGGTACAGATACCATGGCATACACAGCATCGGCCCTATCGTTTATGTTGGAAAACCTTACGAAGCCTGTTGTGCTAACTGGAAGTCAATTGCCTATTGGTCAATTGCGCACCGACGGAAAGGAAAACCTTGTAACTAGCATTGAATTGGCTGCCGCACACCACGAAGACGGAACACCGATGGTACCCGAAGTTTGCATCTATTTTAGCGGTAAACTATTGCGTGGTAACAGGTCGACAAAGCAAAATGCAGAAGGTTTTAACGCCTTTGAGTCGTTCAACTATCCCTCGCTATGCGATGCGGGCATCAACTTCAATTTCCACCATCATGAGATTTTGAAGCCCAATTACCAGCTACCAATGGTGCCACACACAGCACTCGACTCAAGCATCGCGGTTATATCCATCTTCCCTGGCATACAAGAGAACATTACACGCTATCTTATAGAGGCGCCCGAACTTCGCAGCATCGTGATGAGAAGCTACGGAAGTGGCAACGCTCCGCAACATCCTTGGTTAATGAAACTACTAAAAGAGGCCTACAACCGTGGTGTTATTGTAGTGAATATCAGCCAATGCATTGCCGGAAGTGTGGAAATGGAACGCTACGACACTGGTTTCCAACTTAAGAATGCAGGTGTTGTAAGCGGATACGACAGCACCGTTGAGGCGGCCTTAGCCAAACTAATGTACCTACAAGGCATATATCGCGACAACGGAACTGTTAGAAAAATGATGCATAAAAACATTGCTGGCGAGATTTCGGTGTAACCAAGAGGGCTATCCGCCTAAGCCAAGCCACTACGATGCACTGAAATAAGTGAAATACACGTAAGCTAAGGCGGCCAACAGGCCCAACACCACTACAAGACGAATGATGCAGCCCGTTACTTTCTTGATAACCACCACACCTATAATGATGGCTACCAACACAAAGATGTAATAATGTAAGTCTGTCATGGGGGTTATTTAAATAACTGTTTAAAGGTTGAGGGTATGGGTGTTTGAAATTCCATCCGCTCTCGCGTCATGGGATGAAAGAAACAAAGCATATATGCATGCAGACATAGGCGTCCAATGGGGTCATCGCCATTACCATATTTAAGGTCGCCACACACAGGATGCCCTATATCTGATGTGTGAACACGTATTTGATTTTTGCGTCCAGTCTCCAATTTATACTCAACTAGCGAGTGTGTTGTGGTTCTGTTGAGCACTGTAAAATGCGTAACAGAAAACTTGCCACCATTATCAACAGGCGAAGAATAAGTGATATACGAGCTATTGTCTTTGAGCCAGCTGCTTATTGTGCCGCCTTCGTCAACAATTTCGCCCGACACCACCGCCACATAGCGACGGTCGTACACAATATCGTGCCAGTTATGTTCAAGTATTTGTTCGGTTTCCATGTCTTTGGCATACACCATAAGTCCACTGGTTTCACGGTCTAACCGATGCACCACATGCGCCCGACACTTCTGTCCAGTAGAATCGAAGTAGCCATCTAATATAGCTTTCACGTTTAACGACGAATGCCCTGCTGCCATCGACAGTACGCCAACACTCTTATCCACCACAATGAGGTAACGGTCTTCGTATACAATACGGATATAACGGCTTTTAAAAGGAGTCGCCTTCTTAGTTCGGCTCACCGTTACCTTCATGCCAGGCAGCAGTTTATAGTCGTATTGTGTAACGCATTTCCCGTCTACATACACGCCATGGCCTCGCAAAATGTCTTTCAGCTTGTTTCTACTCTTGCCTTTAACATTACGCAGCAGCCAGTCTAGTAGCACGCTTTCTTCCGCTACTTCATAGCGGTCGAAGTCTTGCCCATTGCTCTTATTGTTCATATTTTCACGCCATATATGCATAACAAGTGCAAAGTTAATAAAAAAGGAGCATACCTTTAGCAAAACAAAGCCGCTATTGGCAAACTAGTCAAGCAAAAAGAAGGCTATATGAAATAAAAGCAATAATTTTGCATTTCAAAAACATTATCAACAAAAATGAGATCGTTAAAAGAATTGTTCAGGATAGGAAAAGGTCCTTCGAGCAGTCATACCATGGGGCCACAAAAGGCTTCAGAGATTTTTAAACAACGTAATCCGCAGACGTCGCGTTTCGAAGTGACCCTCTATGGCAGCTTGGCTGCTACAGGAAAGGGCCACATGACGGATGCCATCATCATAGAAACGCTCTCTACTGCTGCACCAGTAGACATCGTTTGGCAACCTTCGGTATTCCTGCCTTTCCACCCTAACGGTATGAGATTTGTGGCTAAAGACGCAAATGGCAACGACATCGACGAGTGGACGGTGTATAGCATTGGCGGTGGTGCACTCTCTGAAGGAAAAAAAGAGGGCGACATGTTCGACACGGAGGAAATATATAACATGAACTCGCTTACCGAAATCATGCACTGGTGCGAAAAAACTGGGCGTAGTTATTGGGAATACGTGGAACAATGCGAAACGAAAGACATCTGGGGCTATTTGCACGAGGTATGGATGGTGATGCAAGCGGCCGTTGAACGTGGACTTAATCGCGAGGGCGTGTTGCCTGGCCCGCTGGGCTTACCCCGCAAAGCAGCCACCTATTACGTTAAAGCAAGTGGCTATAAACAAACGCTGCAAACACGCGGACTGGTTTATGCTTACGCCTTAGCCGTGAGCGAAGAGAACGCTTCGGGTGGAACAATTGTCACTGCACCCACCTGTGGGGCTTGTGGCGTGCTGCCAGCGGTACTCTATCATCTACATAAAGGACACAATTTCTCTCAAACGCGTATACTACATGCCTTGGCCACTGCTGGTCTTTTCGGCAATATCGTTAAGAAAAATGCCTCTATATCTGGTGCCGACGTTGGTTGTCAAGGCGAGGTTGGCGTGGCTTGTGCCATGGCTTCAGCAGCTTCGTGCCAATTGTTTGGTGGTAGTCCTGCGCAAATTGAATATGCTGCTGAAATGGGATTAGAACACCATTTGGGCATGACTTGCGACCCTGTGTGCGGCTTAGTGCAAATTCCCTGTATCGAAAGAAATGCATTTGCGGCCACTCGCGCTCTAGATTCCAATCTCTATTCGGCTTTTTCAGACGGAAGACACCGTGTTTCGTTCGACCGTGTGGTACAAGTTATGAAACAAACTGGTCACGATATTCCCTCGCTTTATAAAGAGACAAGCGAAGGCGGACTGGCTAAAGACTTTATGATGGGTAGCTGATTTAAAGAATTGAAAGGCAAAAGTGAAGAAAACCTGCGATAAAGTGTTGTCTTAAAGAGGGGGTATAACAACACTAAAGCTTTGCCATTGCTAGGAACAAGCTTAATAGTACTTTCGCATACGTGCAAAGATAGTGATAAAGAACAAAGCATGTGATGGGTTGTAGACAAACAACCAATAAGCAACATTTGGGCTGGTGCTTGAGCTTCACGCCTTTTGAGTTGTTGCCCCACAGGTTTTCACCAACCTAATTCTCGGTTTTTGCAATGTTAGTATTGTGCATTTATGCTTTCATACCCCTTTGAGTCGACCCTATTATAGAGAAGCGGGCGTGCTAAAATATGTTTTAGCACGCCCGTTTCTTGTTCTCGCCACAGCGTTGGTTAGAAACCACCACCCATTGGTCGGCCACTTCCCATCGGCCTTACACCACCGGGAGCACCTCCAGGAGGCATTCCTCTAGGTCCTGCATCGTCTCCTTGAGGTCTTTTGTTGCGCATTTGCTGACGTGCATCTTTACCTCCGAAAAGATTTAGACGATAAACCACGTGCAACATGGCGTAGCTGTTAATGCTGTTGTATTCGGTATCGGTGCGCTGATAGGCATTGATTACACGCGAAAAGTTGCTTTGCTGGCGCAAGATATCGAAGAACTGAACACTCACACTAAGCGGACTGCCCTTGAGGAAGCTTTGCGAAAGCTGGGCATTCCACACCAGTTCGTTAGTGTTAAGCGCGCGGTCGGCATATCCACGACGACTGTTTTGATGCAGGTCGGTAGACAATTGCATGCCCCAAGGCAACATAAAGTTAAGCGTTGCACCATAAGCAAACTGCCAAGTATTAAGGTTGTTTTGCAACTGAAGTTTGTTTTTAGAGCGCGCATAGGTGAAAGAGCCATCGAGTTCTAGCTCGAACCAGCTATTGCGATAGCTGGTTGCCAAGCGCTCCGACAAACTAAGCGAACGGGTAACATTGCGTTGTGAGCCCGATGTAGAGTTCAAACTGATGTAGCCTACGTAGTTGTTATAACCCAGATTGGTAAACGTGTTGACGTTAAACACACCGGCCGAGTCGACGGCTGTGTTAAACATCAAACCTGCATTGGCATTCCAATTGCCATTGATATTGTCGGGTTGTGTGATTTGTCCGCCAGTTATTTCGTCGTAAGTAACACGGTTGCTCACGGCATTTCGCGTGTTGCTGTAGTCGAGGAAGGTCATAAAGGCTTGTTGTCTGCGCTCTCTATAAGTGTTATAGAAAAAGCGTAGCGAATTGGTGAACGAGGGTTTTAGTCCTGGGTTTCCTCTATGAACGTTCAAGGGGTCGCTATCGTCTACGATGTCGAGCAGGTCTGACATCGATGGTTGCGAACTTGTACCACGATAATTAATGCGTAACTGACTCACATCGCTAAATTTATAGCGCAGCTCGAGCGCAGGCGACACATTAAATACGCTACGTGTGGTATCGGCAAACTGGCCTAAATAGTTTTGGGTAAAGTGCGATGATTGTGGCTGAACCATAAATCCAGCATTCAACTTATACTTCTTTCCCACAAAGCGCAGCATCATTTCTAGTTCGTGTGTGTAGTTCGTATAAACCGACGAACGGCTTAAACGCTGGTCGCGATAGCTTTCGTAGGGGCTGGCAAGCATTGAAAGATAGCTATTCCAACCACGATATAGAGGCGATTGCGACCCGAAGAAACCTTCACCAAGGTTGCTAAAATCGAACGTTGCGCGGTCGCTCGTGGTGCGACTATAGCCATACTTATACCTAAATTGCAAGTAGGTGCCTCGCCAAAGCGGTTCGCTATA
Source organism: Hoylesella shahii (assembly GCF_937990675.1). Taxonomy (NCBI): domain Bacteria; kingdom Pseudomonadati; phylum Bacteroidota; class Bacteroidia; order Bacteroidales; family Prevotellaceae; genus Hoylesella; species Hoylesella shahii. The sequence goes on from NZ_CALKQY010000011.1 coordinate 15,583, forward strand.
AGTGGCTTGCAAGCTATAGGTCCAAGCTGTTGTTGGTGTTTGTAGATAGCGATTGGTTTGATAAGTAGAGTCAACACCAGTTGCATCCTTCACCTGATAGAGGTGAACATTTGAGAGCGACAAGGATTTGGCATTGGTTTTAGCATAATCCACATCTGCACGCACAGTAACGTTTCTACCATTGACACTCAATCGGCGGTTCAATTGCAGCATTCCGCCTGCCTCTTGCTTTTGGGTATAACTAATAGAATTAAGCGAACGGCTGTTCACCATCAAGCTATCGGCTGCCATTTGGGCAATGGATGAAGCCAAAAGTGGGTCGGCCACGTAGTTGTAAGGATTGTCGTTGTACGTTCCCGAAATGCTAGTAGACGTGCCATCGCTAGTTGAATAGCTGAATGTAGGACGGAACATGATGTTGGTTAGCGAGTCGGGCTGCCATTCCAATCGTCCTCTAGCATTCCATTTATTGCTACGCGAATAGCTTTGGTTAAGACTATTAGAGAACGAACCAGCCGTGCTAACAAAGTTCTCGGTAGCCACTCGACTTTGAACATCGCCATCCGAGTGGTTCCAACGCACGCTCCAGTCTATCTTTAGTTTATCTTTCTTTTCGTAATTAAAGTTTGTTCCGAGCATCTTCGTAGCATTAAGCCCATCGCGGTTATGCCCAAAGTTACCACGCCCGCCACCTCCAGGGAAGCCCATATCGTTGGTATTGTTCGCATTTGCAAACAACATTACTCTGTATTCGTCTTTAAAATAAGCGCCCATCAACCTGTCGGCATAACGCGATTGTGTGCCTTGAGCCAAGTCTATATTTGAAAATACCCCCTTGTTCATACCTTTCTTAATACCAAAATCGAGCACCGTTTGGTCGTCGCCATCGTCAATACCCGACACACGAGCCAAGTCGCTACGTTGGTCGTAGGCCTTTATCTTGTCTACAATAGACGTTGGCAGGTTTTTCAGTGCAGTTTGGGTGTCGCCCGTCATAAACTCCTTTCCGTCTATCAATATCTTTTTCACCTCCTTACCATTGATCGTTATCTTACCATCGTCGCTTATTTGGGCGCCAGGCAACCGTTTCACAAGCTCTTCAATAGTAGAACCCTCGGGCGTACGAAAGGCTGCCGAGTTATACACAAAAGTGTCTTCGCGCACTGTTACCTTCACGGCTTGCCCCGTAACAGTGGCTCCTTTGAGCATAATAGCATCGGCGTTCATCACGATATTGCCCAAAGCCAAGTTTTTGCCGTCGGCAATTTGCAGTTTTTTATAATAAGTAAGATAACCCACACTCGAAACTTTAAGCAGATAACTTCCATCGGCTGGGGCTGTTAATGCAAACTCACCTTTCTCGTTGGATATGCTTCCACCAACAAAGGTGCTGTCAGACTTTAAGAGTTGAACCGTGGTTTGCGTCACGGCCTCATGCGTGTCACGGTCGGTGAGCGTACCGCTAATCTTACGTTCTTGCGCACTTGCCACCACTGTGACGAAGAAAAGCAATACCAATAAACAATACTTATTCATAAACCTATATTAATTTTAAGGGCATGGAACTAACCACACCATTTGTTTTATACACTTGTTGGAGAGCTAATAAGCAAGCATGCGTCCCATAAAGGCTGCACCAGCTAGTTAATGTGCTGTTGGTTGCAGAAAAGCAAACTCAATAACCCTAAAGAACAAGTCCACTACATACATTAACTATTTGACAAGTTTCCCTAAATTTCACTTACAAGACGCACGAAAATAACGTTTTGTATTGTCAATTTACGATATAAGACGATAAAAAAGTAACAGGGTTTAATGAAGGCGATAAAAAAATGTAGACTAAATTTTGCGGGGTTAGGGCTTTGTTTTAACTTTGCCCCACATTAAACCCTAGATAACATGATGCAAGAAGTACTTATTTCTGCCCAATTGGAAAGTGACTTGACGCGCGCCATTAATGTTTGCGCGCCCGATAAGGTGTTTGTGCTTACCGACGATACAACAAAACAATTTTGCTGGCCTAAGCTGCAACACTTTGAATGTTTGAAGGGGGCTAACCTCATTAGCATCAAACCCACCGACTACAACAAGAATATTGCCACGCTTTCGCAGGTTTGGGAAAGCCTAGCAACCAATGGCGCAACACGTAGTTCGTGCTTAATAAACTTAGGAGGAGGCATGGTTACCGACTTAGGGGGCTTTGCTGCCGCCACGTTTAAACGCGGTATTCGTTTCGTTAACATCCCAACAACACTTCTGGCTATGGTGGATGCTGCCGTGGGTGGTAAAACTGGCGTTAACTTTAACGCACTGAAAAACGAGATTGGCGTGTTTTGCAACGCTCGTTTTGTTGTGCTTAACACACAATTTCTAAGCACACTTGATAAGGAAAACACGCGCTCTGGTTATGCAGAAATGCTGAAACATGCATTGATTAGCAACGAAGGGATGTGGAGCGAACTGCTCAACTTCGACCTTGGTCAGCCCTATTGGGAGACGCTTCAGCCAATGGTGGCCCAATCGGTGAAGGTGAAAGAAGAGATTGTGGCGCAAGACCCTCACGAGCAGGGTATAAGAAAAGCACTGAACTTGGGTCACACCATGGGCCATGCATTCGAATCTTTAGCCCTACATAATGGCCAACAGCTGCTACATGGCTATGCTGTGGCCTTCGGCTTGGTATGCGAACTATACCTCGCCACATTTAAAACACACTTCCCCGTAAACAAAATGCGACAAACGGTGCAGTTTATTAGGGAGTATTATGGCACATTGCCACTATCGTGCAACGATTATGACCAGCTTATCGAACTGATGCAGCACGACAAAAAGAACGCTTCTAAAGAGATTAATTTTACGTTGCTTGCTGACATTGGACAACCAATTATCAACCAAACGGCCTCTAAAGAAGAAATTAAAGAGGCTCTAGACTTTTTCAGAGAAACGATTTAGACTATCATTTGGAGGCATAATACCGTAGTACGACGACTAAAACGGGGATAGCTGCTAAGCACCACACGCTGCTCCCCATATAGAAAGAGTGCTTAACGCTAATTCTTTATGATGGCCTACACATATTTTGTGCGCACACCCATAAGGCTAGCCACGCCCAAACATAAAGTCGCGAACCACGATTTAAGCCGAAACCACAAAGATAAACTGCAAACAGGCGTAAAGTTCGATGCCCAAAATATAGACCAACCATAGCGGAAGCGTATGAGCAATGCCCGCAACAAGGCAGTCGCACACTTCTTCGAACGAACGAAGCCGGGAACTTACCACCCCAAACGACACCGAAATAAAGCATACTATGAGACAAACCAATAGCACAAAGCTTTTGGAGAAGCTACTGGGGTATAAATTTCCCGTAACCCCAAGCAGCACAGCATGAGGCAAAACAGTGAGAAGAAGCAAAAGCACCACAATAACAAACAGTTCGGCTAAAACCACCATAATGCCAAAATGGTCCCAAAAAGTCATGGCTTTCCATTTGCGTGGCACATCAAGAATGCCACAAAACCTAACCGAACCAAAGGCCATGCTACCCAATAAGAGCCACACAAGCCCACGCCCACCAAGGTTATCACCGATGCTTCCCACCATCCACCTGATGCCCTCGGCACTTAAAAGCGAGCGTATAGGAAGCTCTGGGCTCACGGCTTTGAACACCCATGAACCTAATACGGCAACAATTTGCAACACCACCAGTGTCAACACCAGGTGCGCAATGCCTTTTCCTGTTCGTCGGTGATAAACAATCTTATGCTTAGCCATTGTCTGGAACAAGGTTGTCGATATCGAGAATGTGCAATTCGATGGCCCTCACCACCAGTCGGGTGGCGTTAACGCCCATGCCACCGTTACCATTGGGAAAGAGTTTGTTTACCAATTCGTTCTGTCTTTTCTCCAAACTCTTCACCCCAAAGGGCATTCCGCGCAGGTTGGTTATCTGCTCTTTGGTGTAACCTAGAGCCAAATGGCGCAAAAAACGTTCGTCGTACTCGTCTATTTCGTAAGCGATGAAAGCCTCTTGCCTAAAGATTTGTGTGCTTACCACACGCTTAAACTTCTCTACAATTTTCTCGAGAATAGGCTGATTAAACACCAGACGCTTGCCATTCATCACGCTTATTACATCATCGCGCGTAAGCAGTTCGCCACTTTTAAGTATAATTCCATCGCATCCGGCATCAAGAACATCGAGCCAAAGTTTCTCGTTGAGTATCTCCCCTGTGAAGATAAGCACCTTCACTTTAGGAAACTGCTCCTTGGTGTGGCGACAAATCTCAACGCCAATAGTGGTAGAGCCACCCAATCCTAGGTCTAACAACACCAGGTCGGGCAGTTCTTGTTTCATCAATTTCCAATACGTGGGTTCGCTATCGGCCGTACCTATAATGGTGGCTTCGGGTATATCGTTCCTAAAAATGCCTTCCGTTCCCTTTAATTCTAAGGGCACGTCTTCCACGATTATCACTTTAAATTTGTCCATTTTATGTGTGGTTGTTTGATGTTTTATATTTAAGCCTGCATTGCTTTGGGCAGAGTTATTTCTAGATGTGTTTTGTTATCGATGTTGCATGCATACACTCCGCAGCCCCTGGCATTGGCAAATTCGCCAGTATCGCGCACAATTTGTCTGCAAAGAAAATACTGCAGATTGGGCGTTGTGGATGCAAATAGTTCGCGACATTGCTCGTTGGTGTAAACCATATGGGGCAATTCGATGTCTATCACCACGTATCGCGCTCCCTTATCTTTAGCCTTAAGCACTATCGTTTGCCCTTCAAGCAGCTGTGCCAAGAGAAAGAAAAGGTAGGTTAAAAGGTCTTCATCGCCCAAAATGTGGCGTTGTTCGGCTTGGTTTTCGCCGGCACAGGGTAATACTTTGAGCAACTTTTGAAGCGACACTGGCCTGCAGGGATAGCGCATGTCATCTACCAGTCGCATGGCTTGAGCGCTAAGCAGCATATAAAGTTCCTTGTAATAATCCACAAGCTCGGTCATGTCGTGCAAGTCTTCACCACCATTCTCAATCAGTTGCCTAATTCGCGAGGGGTAATACATCGTTTCGTGTTTCAGCGCACTAAGGCAATTATCAAGCACACTATTGTTAACGTGTAGCTTGTCGTTCTCTATTTCCACCCTGTGCAGTTCGTCTTCGGCCATTTCTATGCTTTCTTCGCGGGCCTTTTCCATCTCAACATTTTTTTGCAACACTTCGGTTATCTGACTTACCACTTCGTTAAGCGAATTAAATTGTACTGTTTCGCCACCGTGCTTGCTAATCGACTTGATGATGTGGGCAATGGCATCCAGCTTTACTTGGGCCTCATCGGTGTTCATCAACACCTTATTTATCTCTTCCACCCTTTCCACATAGATACGGTAGGCCACATAATGTCGATAAAATAGCACGTAATATGCTGGCACGATAAGCATCAATATAAGGATGAGTACAACAATACTAATTGTTTTATTGGCCTTAGATTGCTGCATACCCACCACGTAAGAATCGAGCGTATTGTCGGCCGAACTGGCTTTGAAAAGCCTGGTGTACACTTCGTTGTTATAGCGATACAATTCCCATTCGTGCAAAGCCAGCGCGGCAATGGCACTCTCGTTGCGTATATCCAATATAATGCGATAATTGGTTTCTAGGCCATTGTTTAGCCATTGTATTTCTGCGGGCTTTTCGGCCGATTGAGAATACATCACCAAAGAATCCTTACCATGGGGTGCTTTTAGTCGATAAATGGCGTTAAGTTTACCAATACAGCTATCGGCATATTGTAATGCCTTGTTGTAACGCCCATTTACATTAGCAAAATAAGCACTATCGGCAAAGGCGCTGGCGCGTTTTAACAACTTTCCTTCGAAGGTGTTGGCCGATATGCGATCGAGAATTTTGCTGCGATTACCTTGTAGACTGTCGGGGGGTGTTGCGGCATAAACCTGCAAACAAGTGCCCATAGCCAGCAGAGCGAGCAACGTGCGCACCACTCTTGGCAACCTAAAGCTGAACACGCTGCCCTTGTCTTTCTCGCTTTCTACCGAGATGGTACAGCCGTCGAATATCCTACTCACCTTCTTATACTTGTCGATGATGCCCTTACAGTTGAGCAATCCAAAGCCATGCGAGGTTTGTACTTCGGCCGACGACGAATTAATCACCTTACGTTCGAACAGGTGAGCCCGCTCTTCCTCGGTCATTCCCTGGCCCGTGTCGGCAATCATAATGTCTACATATCCCTCTTTCACCACACTGGCACTAAGCGTAACGCTGCCGTTTCGTTCGGTAAACTTGCGTGCATTGTCTATCAGCGTGTTAATCATAAAGAGCGTAAGGGTGCGATCGGCCTTAACAATCTCGGATGTTGGCTCTATCACAAGTCTCACCCCTTTGCGTTCAAACCCCATTCTGCTTTTCCCAACGATATCGAAGAGGGGTTGCAAAGCCACACTTTCCACGTGCAGACTTAGTTCGCCTTGTCTCATCTGTATCCATTGAGTAAGAATGTCGTTGTATTCTTTTATCTTCTCGGTAAGTTCCTTTACATAGGCCAAGCGTTCTTGTCGAATTTCTTCTGGCTCTTCCACAGCATTAAGGCGGTGAATTTCGTTTCGCATTCTATCGATAAAGGGCACAACCGAATTTACTAACGACACTTTGGCCCGCTGCTCAATGTTTTTCTTCTTGTTCTCTAGCACATGGCGTTTGCCAATTTCTTGCAGTTCGTGTAGTTCTTCGTAGCGGTCGTTTTGCTCTTCCACATGCTGTGCGTTGGTCTGTTCCCATTGCCTTAGGGGTTCGAGCATCTTATCGGGCGAATATTTGGCCGCTTGTTTAGCACGCATTGAATTGAAAAGATAGAGCAAAAGAATAACCACCACAATGGCAATACCCACATACACAAGCATGCGGTTTAGCTGTTTCGACGATTGCTCTAGCTGTTCGGCACGTGCCTCCTGCTGTTTGTCTTGTCGGGTTTGTCGCTGAATGTCAAGGTATATGTTGCGATTTACATCGCTTTGTGCCTTTACGTTCATTGCCGAATACACCAAACTCAATTGCTCGCAGATAGACGAGACCAGGTCGGGTGCCTTCCTGATAACCGAATTGCGAAACAATGCATTCTGCAAACAAAACAAAGCCGACTTATAATCTTGCACAGCCCAATAGCACGAGGCCAAGGTGCGGTAGGCACCAGCCGTTTGATAAACATCGCCATAATTAGAGAATATCACCAGTGCCCTTTGCGCAAGGTTACCAGCCAACAAACTATCGGGCATATCGTCGCTATTAAGAAGGGTGATGTCCGTGGCATTGTTTTTCACCAATAGGCGTCTTTTGCTTTTGTCCATCAAGTGTTCGCTAAGTCCTTGCAGCGAGTTTGCCACCCAATAAGGATAGTTGCTTTGTTCGGCCATGCTATAACAGCGAAACAACAAATCAAACTCTTGCTGGTAGATGGCTTCCTTGGTCGAGCCATGTATCAGTCCGCCAGCTCCCATGTTATACATGTAACTCAACCATTGGGCCGTGTCTTGCTGTATATCTCCATTAGGCGCAATATTTTCTTGCTCTATCAACGCCCTTTCGGGCAATCCTATATAGTAGAAATACACCGAAGCCACGATGTAAAGCTCGGTCTCGGCATATATCATTCGCTTGCGAAGACGAGGCGAAAGGTTGTTGGATTCTTCCTTTATGCGTTGTAATCGGCGCAAAGCACTCTCGCGAAAATTGTAAAAATCCTTGTTGCGCGACTGCCTTTGGCAAAGTCTCATTAACTGTACATCGGCCACCAACAACTCCACCTGATTGTCGGTGATGCTGCGCACATCGGTAAGCAACTTCGAAGCTGTTTCAAATTCCATTTTCGAGATGTGCACAAAGGCCAAATTGTTTAAGGCTTCTGCTCTACCATCAGCATAATTATCAGACAAATCGAAGGCTCTTTGGGCATACACTTTGGTTGAATCAAGGTTGCGATAGTGAAAAGCATACGACTTACTGTTGAGCCTGTCTGCCTCTGCAGCGTTGTTATCGCCACAAGCACCAAGCCCCAACAAACAGAGGACAACGATTATAAATATGCCCATTAACCTGATATGCCGATGTTGAAAATACGAATTGATAGCCCTTTAATCTATTTGGTTACGCATGCAAATTTATAGAATTAATCTCGGAAAATGACACATTAAGACAAAATAGTTCATCTTACAAGCCTAAGAAACTTACATATATGGTGAGTCTTTCAAAGTAAGGGTTAAGTTTTTTCGGTAATGACCACTTCTCAAGTTATGCCTGATAGTGTGAGGATGCATATAGTTTATCCTGTCGTTTTTTTATAACATAAGTGTCCTTTAATTTAAACTGTAAAATATTAAGTAAGAATTTTAACATTATGAGTGGCTTATTTATCACCGAATTCCCACACGCTCGCAAATATTCAATTCTCGCAGAGGTTTGACTTGCCGAAAAACGCACTTAAAGAATGAAGGATGATAAGATGGGTTTTTGATGTAAAAAACCGCGTTTTATACTAAATATTGGGCGTTTTGCTGCAAAAAGGAAAGCTAAATGCAGCAAAACGCAGTGCTAACTCCTACAAAACGCAGTGCTAACTCATG
>NZ_CALKQY010000012.1:0-8701 GCF_937990675.1 Hoylesella shahii
ACCATTGACACACAGCTTGCATTGTTCTGAATTCGTCGAACTCACGTTAAATAGCGGCTACCACCGTGTACACCTTTGCTCCTCGGCCGACAATTGTTGGGATGCAACAGCTCAAAAACAATCGTTCTTGTTTACAAAAATCTGTTCGCAAGACCATAAATTAAATCCAAAGCCTCCTTGGGCTTTATTTATCTAAATGAAGGCGGCCATAGGCCTAAAGGCAATTATGTGAAAAGCATCGACGAGGTGGAGCGTATCACGGGCATCGGTTTTTTTTACTTTGCCCAATAAACTGGAAGAAGAGGTGGAGGCTTCTGGTGATTTAGACGACTGGTGAGCATATTATGGCGCACTAAAACGGTGACAGACCGTGAGAATGATTGAGACGCAAGAATGAAACTTGAACTTGTGGGCTGATTGCTTGTGCATGTTAGGGCAAGAGTGGGGCGCAACACATTGCTCAATAATCCCCCAAATGCATGCGTAATCAGCCCTATGTTATGATAAAAAAGGAATACAAAATAGCAAAGCGAAAAAACTAAAATCGCATAATATGAGCCTTCTATTTTGTAGAGTCGAGAAAAATGATTAACTTTGCACTTTAATAACATAAAGCTAGATTAGCGTGAAAATAAAGGAAGTGCTACGTGCCCTTGAGCAATTCGCGCCTCTGCCTCTGCAGGAAGGATTTGATAATGCCGGCCTGCAGGTTGGATTGACAGAGACGGAAGTTTCAGGGGCTTTATTGTGTCTTGACGTGACTGAAAAAATCGTGGATGAGGCTGTTGCTAAAGGCTGCAACCTCATTGTGGCACATCATCCGCTTATCTTTAGAAAACTGGCGCAAGTGTCTGATGGCAATGCCGTGCAACGAACGGTGATGAAGGCCATTAAAAATGATGTGACAATCGTTGCTATGCACACCAACATTGACAACGCACAAGGGGGTGTGAACTTTAAAATTGCAGAGAAAATGAAACTTGTTGAGGTTGACTTTTTCGGCGCAAGAAAAAACATTCAAACCCTTAACGATAAAGGAGAAAAGGTGAATGTGGAAGGCGCATCTGGCGTTATCGGAACATTTGAACAACCTTTGGCTGCCGACGACTTCGTGATTATGCTTAAAAAAACTTTCGATGTGGAGTGCGTGATGTGCAACCAACTGTTGCGCCGACCCATTAAGAAAGTGGCTATCTGTGGCGGCTCGGGAGCGTTTTTGCTGCCAGATGCTATTGCGGCAGGGGCTGACGCCTTTGTTACTGGAGAAATGCACTATCATGATTACTTCGACCATGAACAGGAGATACAGATTGCTGTGATTGGGCATTACCAAAGTGAACAGTTTACAAACGAAATATTCAAAACAATAATAGCGGAAAGGTGCGAGGGCGTGAAGTGCTTCTTAACGCAAACTAACACCAATCCCATCATCTATTTATAAGTTATGGCAAAAAAAGAGATTACCGAACTGTCGGTGGAAGAAAAGCTCAAGGCGCTCTACCAGTTGCAAACAACGCTCTCGGCTATTGATGAGAAGCGCGCACTGAGAGGAGAATTACCCCTGGAAGTGCAAGATTTGGAAGACGAGATTGAGGGACTGAATATCCGCGTTGATAAAATTCGTAGAGAGATTGAAGACTTCTCTATGGCTGTTTCGCAAAAAAAAGCAGAGATTGCTGAAGCTCAAGCTAGCGTAGAACGCTATAACCGCCAGCTGAACGAAGTGAAAAATAACCGCGAATACGACACGCTGAGCAAGGAAATTGAATTCCAAACGCTTGAAATAGAACTGTGTAACAAGAAAATAAGGGAAGCGATGATAAGGATTGACGAGTGCGAACGAGACCTCGGCACAACGGAAAGACTTATCGACGACCGCGAACACGACCTACAACAAAAACGTGGAGAGCTGGATGAAATTATGCTCGAAACAAAAGAGGAGGAAGAAAGACTGCGCGACAGAGCTAGAGACTTGGAAACGAAAATAGAACCTAGACTGCTAAGTAGCTTTAAGCGTATTCGCAAAAATGCTAGAAATGGTTTGGGTATTGTTTATGTTCAGCGCGACGCTTGTGGTGGATGCTTTAATAAAATACCGCCACAGAGACAACTGGATGTGAAAATGCACAAAAAGGTTATCGTGTGCGAATATTGCGGACGTATCATTGTTGACCCTGAATTGGCTGGTGTTAAGACAGATAAAGCTGCTACGACAGAGAAACCTAAACGTAAACGCGCAATACGCAAAACTAAAGAAGAGACGGAATAACTAGATAAATGGTGCAGAAATGCCCATTGCTCTTTTAGAACTCCGCGTTTTGTATAAACAATAAGCTCCACACACAACAACATGGCGTGTATGGAGCTTATTTTTTGTATGCTATGACCAAAGCCTTGCAATAAGCAGAGGACTTGGTTTTTCGGATTAAGGTGGCTCTAAAATTGCCTTTGATGCCTTCTAGGTAACTTACCTGCACAGATTTCGCTTGATTTTAGAGTTGTATAGCAAGCTATATCAATGAGAAAGTACGTGGAAATTGCCAGGCAGAAGTGTAAGGCAGTAATGAGCTACGAGGCAATACAATGCCAATGGATGGCCAAAAGTAAAGCCAAATGTAACTAGGAAATTATGGAACCGACCTTAAATGAATTGTTTACGGATTACTTCTTGTCCTTAGACTCTTTTTTGCAGCATTGCTTGTCGCCAGCCTTCTTGCACTCTTTCTTAGCTGCTTTGTCGCATTTTGCCTTTCCGCAGTCTTTACCTTCTGCAGCAGCGTCTTTCTTGCAGCAACCTTTGCTGTCTTTAGCAGCGTCTTTTTTGCAGCATTCTTTGCTTTCTTGAGCAGCATCTTTTTTGCAGCATCCTTTCTTGCTATCCTTAGCGCATTTTTTCTCGCATTGTTCAGTCTTAGCCTTATCGCATTTTTTGGCTGTTCCTTCACTTTGAGCGTTAGCAAAACCTATTGCAGCAACAAAAAGAGCTGCACTAAAAATAATTTTTTTCATACCTAATAACTTTTACTTAGTTTTAAAATAGTGATTTTATCAGGCACAAAAGTACAAGTTTAAAATGAAATACCGTCATTTTGTTAGTACTTTTTAGCAGATAAATGCATTTTGTTTCTTCTTTTATGGTCGTATGCTTTCGATGTGTTATGGGCTATGTGGCTGATTTTCGCAGTGTTATTGTTGTCGTTCTGTGTGGATAAGCAACAACAGGAACGAGTCTTTTGCAATTCGCAGTGAGGTGGTTTTACGCGTGTTTGCTTATTTTCCTGCACTACATGCCTCGTTCTTTGTATATTCTTTCCTTGGCTTCATTAATCTCTTTGAATTTCTTTTCGGCAGCAAGGCGTATGTCTTCGCCCAATGTTGCTACGCGGTCGGGGTGATGTTGAAGAGCCATTTTGCGGTATGCAGCTTTCACTTCATCGTTGGTGGCATTGGGCGAGATACCCAAAACCTTGTAGGCCGACTGGGTGTCGTGCTTTTCGAGGTTGAACATTGATTCGAGAACACTGGCATCTAGGCCCAACCAATGTGCCAAGTTACGAAGTGCATTAACCTCGCTGGGGTCTACTCGGCCATCGGCTTTTGTGAGTTCAACTAAGAAGCTAAGTAGTTGTAGGCATTGGCTGCTATTCATGTGGGCGGCAATTTGCCAACAGCTGTCGCGTATTATTTGTTCGAATGCCATTGTACCCATCTGTTTTTGCTGGTCGAAGATGTTGCGAATAATGTTATCGCCTTGCGTAACAGCCACCTCTCCAAAATTTCTTCGAAGGAAGGCTCGCAAAGTTTCCATCTCCGAATGCATCACCTTGCCATCGGCGCGGATGATGTATGCGGCGAGTACCAAAAACGAAAAGAGAAACGAGTTGCGTTCTCCTTGTTGCTGTTGATGGTGATTGGCTGTGTTGTTATTATAGTATCTGCTGGTATTGTTATGATAGCCGTTGCCCTGTGCGTTGCTGGAGTTACCCGACCAACCGTTGTTGTCTGTATCGTTAACCCTATCTAATCCTGCATCAAAAAGCGCCCCGAGCACTAAACCGGCCAAAGCACCAAGCGGTCCGCCGTTGATAAAACCCAGAAATCCGCCAATCCATTTTCCTATAGCCATAAATGTAAGCTTTAAAAGTTACCTAATATATGATGACAGAGGCTTTGTGGCTTGGAGATTTACCATTTGAGTCTGCCATATTTTTGCTTGTACCACAATTGCCACGCATTGATGAGGTTCTGCCAAACCACATAAGCGCATGGAGCTATGGATGCAATAGGGTTGAGAAAAGCGATGGTGAGCCAGATGCCCACAACGGTATTTTTCTGTCCCAAAGCCTGTCCGGCGCTGATACTATCGCCATAACGATAACCCACAGCTTTGCCGATGGAGAACAGCAAGATGCTGATGACAAGTGGTAATAATAGGAGTAAAGCCAAAACTGTGCCATAAATTTGGGTGGAGAGAATGTTGCGGATGGTTAGTCCCATAATGATAGAAAGGTTAAATCCCCAGATATAGAAGGCCAAGTTTTTTGTTTCCTTGATGCGAGTGGCAACATTAGGCAGAAATTTTCTGGTGAGCATGGCCAAGCAAAGAGGGATGATAAGCACGAAAGTGATGCGGCGTAGTATCAGGTTAAAGGCAGTGAGAAAAGTGATTTCAGTGCTTTTCTCTACCATTGGGAAAAATAATGGGATGATAATGGACGTAACAACATTGGCCAAAATGGTGTAAATGGTGAGTGAAGCAATGCTTCCGCCTAGGCGTTCGGTGATTACGGGGGCTGCAGCAGCAGTGGGACAGATTACACAAACGAATGCCCCTTCGAGCACTAGCTTGGTCATGGGGTTAGTGGTATGCAAGATAGCTAGTACCAAAAGGGCCGAAAGCAGAATGCGAATGGCCTGAAGTATGAAGTGCCACGCACGTGGTCGGAGGTCGCCCGTTTGTATTTTGCAGAACGTAATGTAGAGCATCACGAAAATAAGTACCGGGAGAAGCTTCACCAACAAAGGGCCAACAGCATCGCCAATGGGTTGAAGGGGAGCAATTCGCGAAAACAAAAGATAGACAGTTGCACCAATAACAAGACCGCTAGGCAATGTCCATTTCTTAAGAAAATCAAGGATGTTCATGTGTGTATTGTTTATTAACGTTTGCGCGCGTATATATAAGGTGTGGCGCAGTTATATTTCAGTATAGTGGGGAATATGAGACAAGAAGGTGTAACTGTTGTCTTCGTAGTTCATCTTGCAACAGATGTGCTGCAAACCGTTGCTTACCACAAGATAATCTACATGAAGCAACATGTTGTAGACGGTTATCTGGTCGAACACTTTCTGCGTAAGGGCGATAGTGGGTGCCTTATATTCGATAATCATCCGTGGCTTGAGTTCGCGGTCGTATAGCACACTGTCGGCTCTAAGACTCTTGTCGCCAATGTTCAAGGCCACCTCATTGGCCATCAACAATTGGGGATAACCCTTGAGATGAACAAGGAAATGCACGAAATGCTGCCTCACCCATTCTTCTGGAGTAAGTGCAACGTACTTGCCTCGTAGTGGATCGAACACGGTGGGACGTGCTTTTGTTCCTCCTACTTTTATTGCATACGAGGGTAGGTTTAGTGAATACATTTTGTTATCTTTGCAGAGTAAAGTGCAATAAAGCACATCCGCAAGGGTCGCAATTATAGTTTGCTGAACTTGAGGGTGAGCCTTATGGTGCAAAGTTACTAAAAATATGTGGCTGACAAAGTGGTTTTCGAAACTTGTTGTCGTCGCATTCAAATTTAACAACAACCTTCATGGCAGAAAAACGAACCGCGCTTACTTACGAGAACATCGTAAAAGATATTAAGGCGCGAAACTTTTCGCCCGTTTATGTGCTCATGGGCGAGGAGTCGTATTATATCGACGTAATAGCAAACTTGCTTGAAGAAAATGTGCTTCAACAACAGGAGCGCGATTTTAATCAAGACATCCTCTTTGGAGTGGATACTAGTGGGGTGCAGGTAGCCGACCTTTGTAAGGCTTATCCCATGATGGCCGAAAGGCGATTAGTGATGGTGAAAGAGGCGCAAAACCTAAAACAACTAGACGCTTTGGCAAAATATCTGGAACATCCAGTACAAACCACCGTGCTGGTGCTTTGCCATAAAAATGGCACAATAGACAAAAGAAAGAAGTTTCTGTCAAGAGCTGAAAATATCGGCGTTGTTTTCGAAAGCAAAAAGAAACGAGATTTTGAGTTGCCTGCTTTTATTAAAGGATACCTTGCCTTTAAAAAAGCTACGGTGGATGATAAGGCAGCCATCATGATTGCCGAACATATTGGGTCGGATTTGAATCGACTTACTTCTGAGTTGGATAAGGTGTTGATTTCGCTTCCCGAAAACAACTTGCGCATTACGCCCGACATCGTTGAACAGCAGATAGGGGTGAGCAAAGAGTTTAATGGATTTGAGCTGAGAAATGCTATCGTAAATCGTGACGTTTTTAAGGCAAATCAGATTATCCAATATTTTGACAAGAATCCTAAAGCAGGTTCTATCTTCGCCTTCTTGCCATTGCTCTTCAGTTTCTTTCAGACCTTATTGATTGCTTATTACTCACCAAATAAAAATAACGAGGGAGAGATGGCAAAGTTTCTCGACCTGAAATCTGTGTGGGGTGTGAAAGACTTCATCACAGGGATGAGAAACTACTCGGCTATGAAGACAATGCACATTATACATAAAATAAGAGAGATTGACGCTAAATCTAAGGGGTTAGACAACCCAAATACCCCTGTTGGAGACCTAATGAAGGAGCTAATCTTCTTTATTTTGCACTAAAATAGCCCCCAAAGGGCTATTTTTCGTTCTAGAATGAGCGCTTTAAAGAAACGCTTTTTTGGGGATAACTCCTTGTAGTATAAGGTAGTTATCCTTTTTTACCCCCTTAAATACTCGAGAATTTGAAAGCAACTCCACCTTTGTCTCAGAATAATCGATTCTCGTTGAATTTCGTCTTTTTCTGCGTTTTCTAATTTACAATTAACAAATATTTATCTGCAAGTGTAGACATTTAGAGCTGTAAACAAGATGTTTGATTTACAAAACTAAAGTTGTCTCTGTATCGATTTGTAAACGCTAAATAAAAACTGCAGGGCTTAAATTTACAAATAAATATCAGATAATCTACATTTATAAATCTAAATGAATACATATACATCACCGCATAAACCATTATTTTAATATGTTTACCAGCCATTTACAGCCTTTTATTAGTCCTTAAATACCTAAAACACCCCTTTTTACCCCCTAAATGGCCTGATTTTGCGTATTATACGCTTACATAATATATATAACTACTTAAAAACCAATTAAATTAACTATTTCATTAAATCTTATTATATATCTACTTTAGGCTTCTTAATTAAGATTTGTAAATGTAAATCACACAAATATCCGCACTCGTTTACATATGTGAAGATTTTGCTTTTAAAACCTGGTCTTTTAAATGCTAAATTATTCTTTAGAAACTTGCGGCTGTCAAGAATTTGTTTTACCTTTGTAAAACCAATGCAAATAGACCTATAAAGGTCACTAACACTAATAACAAGGGTATGAAAGATAGAATTAAGAAGGTTATGGAGAGCCAGCACATGAGTCAACAGACCTTTGCCCACTCCATAGGAATGTCGCCTGCATCGCTTAGCAGTATCTTTAACGGGCGTACAAAACCAACGCTAAATATCGTTGAAGCCATTAAAGACAAAATCCCGAGAATATCAACCGACTGGTTAATTTTCGGTAAAGGTGATATGTATCTAAGTGATTCTGGACACTCAAATAATACGACAAATACCCAACCAAACGTTATAAGCGAGCCAGTATTAAATTTTGACGATTTAGAAAATAATTCTTCTCTCTTTAATGAACAAACGATAGTCACTCCAACGATGGACTATACACCTCAAAAACCTGAGCGAGTTGAGGTGAAAGTGATTGAGAAACCACAACGAAAGGTAACAGAAATACGCATTTTCTACGATGACCGTACTTGGGAATCGTTTTATCCAGAAGACCGCGAAAGTAGCATTTAGAGTCCGTTTTATATTGTAAATAATGAACTCTGCTAATCGCTTCAGGACTATATTTGGCACTTTTTGCCAACTTGTATTACTGTTTTAGCCCTGTTTACTGGCTTTTGTGTTTGAAAATAGCTCGTTTTACTACCATCTCTTGCTTTGCAGGTGTGTAAAGATGACATAATTCTTAGTCCTTTATGCCAACCATCCGTAGTTCTCGCCTGCGTTTTGGTGTGTAAAGGCCGCATTTTTCATGATCTTTCATTGTTTAAGTATTAGTGAAATAACAATAGCATGGGATGTATAGCGGTGGCTTAATACATTAACTTCACAGTTTTAGATGTAATTTGCAATTAAGCATTCGGTCTTTCTGCAAAACACCCTGATATACGCTGCTAAATTCAACTCAAAATTCAGTGACATGCTACGCTAAAATAGCCAAATGAAAGGCCAAATGCCTCAAAATGTGTGACTATCTTAGTATAATTTGCCACTTGAACAGCCAAATGAAAGGTCAAATGCCTCTAAATGTGTGACTATTTTAGTAAAATTTGCCACTAAAATAACGTGAGTTCGACGAATTCAGAACAATGCAAGCTGTGTGTCAATGGTCCTTTG
>NZ_CALKQY010000013.1:0-76078 GCF_937990675.1 Hoylesella shahii
CTTGCATTTAGCAGCATTTTGCCTTGCATTTTGTACCAAAACGCCTTGCATTTAGCACCAAAACGCACTGCGTTTAGCACCAAAACGCACTGCGTTTAGCACCAAAATACACTGCGTTTAGCACCAAAATGCACTTTATTTAGCAACAAATAGCTCAAAGTTTGGCGCCAATTGTGGTTTTATGCAATGTGTATTCATTTTGCTTGCATTTACCACTAACCCCTTTTTGCATCAGAACAAACCTTCGCAAGAATCGATTTTTTGCGGTCGGGTGGACGTTTGGTGGATTACAAGGGCACTCATAATGTTAAAATTCTTACTGAAAAATAGACAAAAACTGGTGGATGGACGAGGTGATAAGGAGGTTAGATGGGCAGTTGACAAGTTGACGGGTTAACAAGTTTACGAGTTGGTGAGTTAACAAGAACACCAGTTCACGAGTTAACAGAACACCTGTTTACGAGTTGATAAGTTAAATCATGTCTTGGGTTTATAAAGCAATCACTCAATGTCTTTTCAGTAGATATAGTTAAAACATAATCGCATTTTGTTGCTGATGGATGGGTAAGGGATTCAAATTTTGTTGTACCTATCCTTTATAAAACCGATAAAATTTTACCTGCATAGGCTTATCAATCGCGATTTTTATGTAAATTTGTCCAATATTCGTACCTGCAGGCAGTGCTAATCTAGGTTTGCAATACGATAGGGCCGACGATTACGCCCAATAAAACTGCGAGTTCAAAAGGAGAAGAAGGAAATATAATATAATGATTAACAAAATATTCTGTTTTACCATGTTGGCTATGGGGCTACTTCTAACCTCTTGCTATCATCAATATGTAAGAAGAAATTGGGTCATAGATGCGAATGCGAACATCTATGTTTATAGAATTACGTATGGCGAGTTGTGTTATAATTCAATTACAGCCATATCGTTGGAACATGATCGTGTTTATTATTATGCTAATGATAGTTTGTTATTGGCTGTTGATGATTTAACGCATAAGAAAAGAAGGAAAGTTAACGACCAGGAAATAGTAAACTTGCTGCATTATCTAACAGTAATAAACCTGAGTAGGTTAGAGAAACCTGATTGGAGCCGCTGTGGTTGTGTAACAAAGAATGAGTATGTGATAAGAATTTTAAAACAAGGAAAAAATGAATACCATTTCTTTCCTGAATTATTAAAATGCGACCAACGGTTGGGGTTAAAGTTTGTTGAAGACCTGCGAATGATTTTTGAAAGAATGTTGGAGTATGATGGTAATAGCGATGGTTTTAGATAGGTAATAATAGTAATCTTTTAGTATATGAACTTATATTATTTAGTGCTTTTGATGAGTCTTATTTGTGCAAAAGGCTCTGCTATGAAAAGGCTTGAGAACTTTCGAGTGATAAGTTATAGGCTTGTTTCTTCTGATTATCATTACTCTGACGAGAGAATGAAGTGGAGAGGGAAGTATTACATGCCTTTCTTATATGAAGAGTATAGAAAGGGAACGCTCCAAAATGTAGGAATTTATAAAAGTGAGGGTCTTTTGTTATTTACGTCTTCGGAAGTGGAAAAGGATAGTTTGATGAGAGATTATGTTTATATAATCAAAAGGAGAGAAATATATGTTGGAAAGAAAGTAGTAATAGATAAGGAAGGTGGGAATAAAAGACATGTATATAACACGGTAATCGTTAAGCATAGGTATTACTGTTATACGGGCAAGTATCTTAGAGTGTACATTCCTGATACTTGATAAATTTGTTTAATCCCTGAATGTTGATAGGAATGATTGCGCTTTTTTATAATAATCCTGGCATCATTGTGGAAGGTAGATTTAAGAAGACACGTATCCTTTGTTTCATGATATTATTGCCAATACTATTTCTTTTGGGGTATAACATTAAAAGTAAGCCCGATTAAGGCAACGAAGACAAAGCTAATTTTCATCTTTTCCAATACTTTATTTGCGATACAAGCTTGCATTACAACTAAAAACATTATGTCAATAAGAAATAGAATGCTGATGATGGTCTTGCCGCTGAGTGGTATCGCGACCGCTTTTTCGAGCGTAGCTGGAAAAAGCGGTCGTGTAGCAACTTGCACCAAAACATGAAATGAAAAGGTGCAGAAGGGCCAAGGCAGTAATGTTAGCGGCAGGATTAAACGTAGGTTTGTACCAACTCGATAACGCCTTCCACCTTCACGTTTTGTGTGGTAGCCGGAACAAGAATCGAGTCACCTGTTTGCATTTCCACCGTGTTACCTTCGTTATCAGTAATAGTTCCCTTACCATTTGTGCAGATAAGAATAACGAAACTATCGAGTTGCGAAAGGTCGATGGTTATTGGTTTGTCCAAATCGTAGAGGTTGGTGGTGAAGAACGGACAGGTGGCGAGGTTTACGCCCATATTTTTAGCGGGCACATAGTTGGTGCGATAGTTCTCTTCCACTGTGTAGTTGATGCATTCGGCAGCCTCTTCAGTATGTAGTTCGCGTGTGTTTCCGTCTTTATCCTTACGGTTAAAGTCGTAGATGCGGTAGGTTACATCCGAAGTTTGCTGTATCTCTAGTATGAAACAGCCCTTACCAATGCTATGAATACGTCCTGCAGGTATAAAGAAGCTGTCGCCACGTTTTACGTTATAGTTGCTGATGGCGTCGCAAATGGTGTTGTTAGCTACCATCTCTTTGTATTGTTGAGGTGTGATGGCGGTTTTCATTCCGCAGTTAAGGTAAGCCTTAGGGTCCGACTCCATCAAATACCACATTTCTGTTTTGCCACGACTTTTACCGCGTTTTTGTGCCAGTTCGTCGGTGGGATGCACCTGAATAGAGAGGTCGTCGTTGGCATCGATGAATTTAATGAGCAGTGGAAATTCGTTGCCAAAGCGTGCATAGTTCTTTTCGCCCACCAACTTTCCTTGCAGTTCTTTCAGCACTTCGTTTAGGCTTTTGCCTTCGTATTCTCCATTTGCAACGATGGTTTCATCGCCAGGGACGCCCGATATTTCCCAACTTTCGCCTACATTTTGCAGGTTTGAATCGAGATGTTTGAAGGACACGATTTTGTTTCCGCCCCAAATGGTTTGCTTTAATAAGGGTTTAAATTTTAGTGGTTGCATGTTATTTGAGTTTATGAGTTTACGAGTTTATGAGTTTTTTATTGAGTTAACTCCTTAACTTCTCAAAAAACTATCTGTCGTTCCAGAATGCTGGGGTGAAGATCACTAGCACAGTGAATATCTCTAAACGCCCCATGAGCATCAAGATAGAGCAAAGCCACTTGGCCAGATCGGGCAGTTGCGCCCACGACATGGTTGGGCCAATCTCTATTCCCAGTGTTGGTCCAACGTTGCTCAGTGCACTAAGTGTGATGGTGATGGCATTGGTGTTGTCTATTCCTGCAGCAATCATAGAGAATGCACAGAACAAGCACATCACCAATGTTACGGTGAGAAAGGCCAAAAGTGTTACACGTTTCTGCGTAGAGACGTTTACCCCGTCAATCTTTAGTGGTAAAACAGCGTTGGGGTGTAGCAGTTGTTTAAACTCGTTGCGTATAATCTTGAGCAACATTACCGCACGAATGCACTTAAAACCGCCACTCGTGCTACCCGAACAAGCACCAATGAACATACAGACGGCCAACACCACCCATGTTACATGTGGCCAACGGGCTGCATCGTCGCTAAAAAGTCCAGTGGTGGTGATGAACGATACCACTTGGAAGATGGCCACGCGAAAAGCTTTTTCCAATTCGTATTGGTTGCGGATGATAAGTTCGACCATGATGAAGGCCGTGAAACTTAACACTAACCAAAGATAGAGTTTGAACTCTGAATTGCGCAACAGTTGGCGAACTTTTAGTTTGGTGGCTGTGAAATATAGCAAGGTAAAGTTCACACCAGAGATGAAACAGAAGAATGTAACAGCATATTCGATGGTAGGCGAGTGGAAAAACTCCACACTGGAGTTGTGGGTTGAGAAGCCTCCTGTGGCCAAAGAGGTCATGGAATAATTAAGACTGTCGTACCAGCCCATGCCTAAGAACTTGTAACAAAGCGTGCAGGCCACCGATAAGGTGAGGTAAACTGCCCAAATAGCTTTGGCACTGGTACTGAGTTTGGGGTGCAACTTACTTTTTATGGGGCCTGTAGCTTCGGCCGAAAACACTTTTACCGACCCACCAACGAGCGATGGTAGCAGGGCGATGGTGAAGAACACGATACCCAAACCACCAATCCACTGGGTGAGCGAACGCCAAAAAATGATGCCGTGGGGTAGAATTTCTACATCGTCGATGATGGTTGCGCCAGTTGTTGTGAAGCCCGACATGGTTTCAAAGTAGGCATCGGTGAAGCTGTGTAGATATCCGCCTATCATGAAAGGCATGGTGCCGATGGCGCTAAAGATAGCCCATGAGAGGCTCACCACCAAACAGGCATCGCGCCTTCCCATGGTGTTGTCTGAGTTTCTACCCAGAAAACGAAATGTAAGTCCAAAAAATAAGGTGGCGATAATAGATACAAGGAAGGCCAAGACATCGTCTTCCGCGTAGTAAATGGCCATCGCCAGACACGATAACATCAAGGCTGCTTCGATGAAAAGCAGCGACCCGATGACTTTATATATGGTGCGATAGTTTATCATAGGAGCCTCACCCCAACCCCTTCTCTAAGGCTAGAGGGGGTATTTGCTTTGTGGGCGTTTTTATTTGTTCGTTTATTGTTTTGTTTTTTTGTTCTTTTAGGCTGTTAAGGACATTTGTTGTCGTTGTATAGCAGCCTTTAATCTTGCTCTTTATATAATAAGGTGTACCCCGTATACAAAGAAATTTTGGCAGCACCCCGTTTTTTTTGTGCAAGCAAGTGAGTTTGTGTAGCATTTTGCGTATTTAGTTGAAGAACTTTCCAATCTGTTGCATATTGGTGTTATGGCAAAACACCATCACGCTGTCGCCTGCTTCAATCTGTGTTCCACCCGAAACAAGCACGCCAACACCATTTCGAACAAGTCCGCCGATAGTTACTCCCTTGGGCAATCCCAGTTCGTATACACGTTTCTTTGTTACCTTCGAACCGCTTTGAGCCGTAAATTCGGCCACGTCGGCATTAGCCATGGTAAGAAAACGCACATTGCACACGTCTGCATCAAGCATCATTTGGTAGATGTGGCTTGCTGCAATATCTTTCTTATTAACGATAGTGCCAATGTCCAAACTGTCTGCCATGCTCACATAGTCCATGTTTTCAACCATGGCAACGGTTTTTCTCACGCCCATTCGTTTAGCAGTTAGGCAAGCGAGGATGTTGGTTTCGGTGTTTCTTGTAAGTGCCACAAAGGCCTGGGTGTTCATAATTCCCTCTTCGTTAAGCAGCTGAATGTCGCGCCCGTCGCCATGTATCACTAGGGCCTTGTTTTCATCTAGTTCGTTGTTAAGCACCTCGCAACGTTCTTCGCTTTTCTCTATAATCTTCGCTTCCATGTAGCTAGGTAGGTTTTTAACCGCCCTTATACAGGTGCTTCCGCCGCCCATGAACAGCACATTCTTTACATCAACATAATGTTCTTTGCCTACAATCTTGCGAATGTAGGGTATGTATTGCCTGGTAGTCATGAAATAGGCCAGGTCGTAGAGTTTCAGTTCGTCGTTACCTCCAGGGATAATGGTTTCGTATCCGCGTTTGATGGCCACCACATGATAGGGGTCGTCTGGTCCGCAGAGTTGTTTTAGGGGTTGGTTAAGTATTTCGCAGCCCTCTCGTAGTTTGATGCCTAGCATCACAAGTGCACCATTGTGCACGTCCCAACGTTGGCGCACCCACGACATTTTCAGTCCGTTGATGATGTCGGTAGCAGCCAGAATCTCGGGAACGATGAGCGAACTAACGCCCAAACGTTCGAATAGTTCGGCCACACCAGGTTCGGTAAGTTGCACATCATCTATCTTAGCCACCGTTTTTTTTGCCCCCAGTTCTTTTGCAATCATGCAGATGTTGAGGTTCAGGTGTTGGTCGGGCGTTACGGCGATAAACAAGTTGGCGTGTTGTGTACCTGCATCTTTAAGTGCTTTCACGCTGCTAGGCGATGCTTGCAGCGATAGGATGTCGGCTTCTGCGCCCATTCTATCCAGTCGTTCTTCGTCTTCATCAATGAGGGTGATGTCTTCGTGGCTATGCGACAGCAGTGTTGCCAAGTATATTCCGATGTCGTAAGCACCGGCAATGATTATTTTCATGCTTCTATCTCCTTTCTTATCGAGTCGGCGTCAAGACCTACTAATTGTCTCAGTTGAGCCACAGATCCATGTTCAACAAAGGCATCGGGTAGGCCCATTCGTATCATTTGTGGGTAAAACTTGTGGTCGTTAAGCCATTCCAGCACAGCAGAACCCATGCCGCCATTGCGTACACCGTCTTCAATTGTGATGATTTTCTTAAACCTGTTACCAATTTCTTGTATCATATTTTCGTCTAGTGGTTTTACAAAACGCAGGTCGTAGTGGGCTACGCTTTTTGTTGTTGGCATCTCATCAAGCACTTTTACCACTTCGTTACCTATTGGGCCAAAGCTTATGATGGCCAGTTCGGTGCCTTCTCTCAGGCATCGGCCAGTGCCCACGGCCACCTCTTTCATGGGCGTTCGCCATTCGGCATGTACGCCGTTGCCTCGAGGATAGCGTATTACAAACGTACCTTTGTTGGGTAATTGCGCGGTGTACATCAGGTTTCGCAGTTCGTGTTCGTCCATAGGCGATGCAATGGTGAGGTTAGGCACAGCGCGCAGAGCAGCTATGTCAAACGCACCATGGTGTGTTGGGCCATCTTCGCCCACCAGTCCAGCGCGGTCTAGGCAGAGCACCATGGGTAAGTTTAGCAATGCAGCATCGTGTATAATGTTGTCGTAAGCACGTTGCGAAAACGAACTATATATGTTGCAGAAGGGCATTAGTCCATCTTTAGCCATGCCAGCAGAGAAGGTTACGGCGTGTCCTTCGGCAATGCCCACGTCGAAAGCACGGTTGGGCATGGCTTTCATCATGATGTTGAGCGAGCAACCTGTGGGCATGGCAGGCGTAACGCCCACAATTTTGGGGTTGGCTTGTGCCAGTTCCACCAATGTTTCGCCAAAAACGTCTTGGTATCTGGGTGGTTCACCAGTGTTATTGCTCACATGTCGTTCGCCAGTTGCAGGGTTGAACTTGCCTGGAGCGTGCCAAATGGTGGCCGACTCTTCGGCGGGCTTATAGCCTTTGCCCTTAATCGTGTGCAGGTGAAGCAGCTTAGGACCACGTAGCAGTTTCAGTTGTTTTAGTTTTTTCACCACTTCGGTAACGTCGTTGCCGTCGAAAGGGCCGAAGTAGCGAATATTCATGCCCTCAAAAATATTTTGTTGGTGGCTCAGGGCCGATTTCAAGGCATTGTTCAGTCGCAAAATACCCTTCTTGCGGTCGTCGTCGAGCCAGCCTTTGGCGTGTAGCCACTGTGCGGCTTTAAATCTTAGGCGGTTGTAGGTTTCGTTTGTGTCGAGGTTAAGCAAGTATTTCTCCATGCCACCCACAGCTCTGTCTATGCTCATGTCGTTGTCGTTAAGTACGATAAGCAAGTCGTTGTTGGTAGATGAAGCGTTGTTTAGTCCCTCGAAAGCCAGTCCGCCACTCATAGCACCATCGCCAATAACAGCCACAACATGTCGCTGTTCGCCTTTTAACTTAGCTGCTACAGCCATTCCAAGTGCAGCCGAGATGGAGTTTGAGGCATGTCCGCACGCAAATGTGTCGAAATGGCTCTCTAATGGAGTGGGGAAAGGACGTATACCACCCAACTTTCGGTTGGTGAAAAATTGCTCTCGCCTTCCCGTAAGCAACTTATGGGCGTATGCCTGATGGCCCACATCCCATACAATTCGGTCTTCGGGCGTGTTGTAGACGTAATGAAGCGCAACGGTGAGTTCAACTACTCCTAGACTTGAAGCGAAGTGTCCAGGGTTCACCGATACCTCTTCGATGATGTCTTGGCGTAGTTCTTGGCACAGTTGTGGCAGTTGCTCAACGTCTAGTTTGCGCAAGTCCTCTGGGTATTTTATCTTATCTAATAGTTCGAAACTGTTTTCTCCCACAATACATCTTGTTCAATTAGGCTACAAAGGTACGGCTTTTAATCGAATATCTGTAACGCTACATTCATATTTCGACTGCCTTTTGGTTTTTTTTACGTAGGGCTCGTTTTTAGTTGGGTTTGTGTTTGGCTTCTTGTAAACGTGCTTTTGTTGGTGTTTCCTTCGTTGTTGCTGTTTAAAAGGTTAGAATTGAAGCAATTTTTGTAAAATAAATGGCTTTTTTGTTGCAAGAAACAGGAGAGAGAATTACCTTTGCAAGGGCTTACTTTTTAAAGCCTTGCTACTAGAATAAAATTAAGATTATGCGCATAAGTTCATACCTTATCTGTATGGCCACCGCTTTGTTGGTCCTTCTTGCATGGCCTACACGTGTTGTTGCATTGAATAACGCACGCAATTTGGCTTGCTCTGCAGATACGTTACGTCAAGGAAAAGACCTTGGCGAAGTGCTTGTGGTGGCTAGAAGAAAGCTGGTTCAGATAAGAAAAGACACCACTTTTCTCAACGTTGGTTCGCTGCATACCAAGCGCGGGGGAAGTTTGGAGTACTTGTTGCGTAAGGTTCCAGGCATGCGCTACGACCGTGTTACGGGTAGACTTACCTATAATGGAAAACCACTTGTTAAGATTAATCTTAACGGTTCTACATTCATGGGCAATAACATTGCGCGAGCTTTGGCCGCTATGCCTGCCGAAGCTGTGTCGCAACTCAAAATCTACGACTTGCTTTCTACATTGGAGAAAGCCACAGGTGTTACCGATGGTTTACAGGAACTAACATTAGACATCCAGACAAAAGCCGAATTTAACGGCGCTGTTACTACAAATGTGAAGGCTGAACATGGAACTCAGGGACGACGCAACGACAGTGCGCTGCTCAATTGGCTGCGTTCAAATGGTGAAAGCATGTCGTTGGGCGCTGCAAGTAGCAATTTGGAGAGCACCACTGCCGGAAATGGCAATTATACCAATATGTTTTCGATAGACGGAACAAAACATTTGGGCAAGAAACTGAAGATTAATGGTAGTGTTTCGCTCATGGATTTTCATCATGAAATGAAAGGAACAAGTTACAACGAAGAATATCTCACTACTGGAACTCGAGCCGAAGCCGCCGCTAATAATATGCATGGGCGAAACACCAATGGCACATTGTGGGCTTCTTCTAACTATGAGCTATCTAAAAGAACACAACTTAATGTAAACCTCTCGGGAAATATCACTGGTGGAAAGAGCGACAGCCAAAGCGAAACTCAACTCTTTGATAAGCGCGCACGCATCGACACCGTAACCGTGGGTTACGAACGCTCACTCTCTAGAAACCATTCCAATAGCTTTAGTGTATCTGCCGACTTCACGCACTCCTTTTCTGAAGGGGGAACGGCATTGAGTATTGTGGCTCGAATGGATGCTAATAACTCTGGAAGCACTAGTAATTCTAATAGTACAACACATTATCGACAACTGAGGAACAACGCCGGAACCGACTCTTTGCAGCTTCGGAACTTGCAACAGCTTTCGCCCACACAGTCGAAACATACGTCTCTCTCGGCACTTCTTACACAACCTTTGGGCAAAAAAGTACGCTTGCAAGCTGGTTGGGGTGTTGTTATGTCTAATAATCATCGCAAACAAGACACCTACGATAAGGCTCGAACGAACGGAATGTGGGTGGATAGCTTGAGTAATGAAAGCCGACTCAATTCTTTGGGGCAAGAAGTGAAACTTACATTGAGCTATGATAGCGAACAAATAAGGGCCAATGGTGGACTCACTTTGCAGCCTCAACGCAAACGATTTCATCAAAGATATAATGGAGAAACACGAGATACCACGTTGCGACACGCCGACTTCAGACCCATGGCTAATATTAGATGGCGGGCTAAGGGCATGAATGTGCGACTTGATTACACTGGATACACCTCGCAACCCAGTGCTGAAATGTTGCTGGCGTTTAGAAACACCACCGACCCTTTGGCTATTCGAGAGGGCAATCCTAACCTTAAGCCCACGTTTAACAACTTGTTTGGGCTGGAATGGGAACACGAACGTCTGGGACTTACGCTCCGCCTGAACTATCAAACAGCGCTGAATGATTTCGCTGAAGAGATGAAGCTCGACCGAAAGACTGGTGCTAGGCATTACAAACAAGTTAATATCAATGGTAACAACAGCCTTAGCACCAATATGGCCTGGTATAAACAAATGGGATTATGGAACTTGGGGCTTGATTGTTCCATGTCGTGGCGACACGAAGTGCTGCTAAACGACGATGCTACAGCGACCGAAGTGAACAAGAGTATTACAAAAATGCGTGAAGGGGAAATGGCTTTGCACTGTGGATTTGTTCCCAAATGGGGCGATATAACCATGGGCGCACGATGGCAACCGCGCTTTTCGCACAACGACGACACCCAAACGCGCACCCAAAACCACGACTTTGTTTTTAACCTCAATGCTATGGCCGACCTACCTTATAATTTAGAGCTGTCTACCGACGCCTCTTGTTACCTGCATCGAGGCACAATGACCAATAGTGATGCCGACCAATGGCTGTGGAATATGGCCCTGGCTTGGAGCTTTTTACGCGAAAAACAGGCTACGGTAACCCTTAGTTGGAACGATATTCTAAACCGAAGACAAAGCCTACATCGCAACGCTTCGGCCACAGGGTTTAGCGAAAGCTATAACCCCGTGATTAAAAGCTACGTGCTTTTGTCGTTTAGCTATCAGCTTAATATCAAGAAAAAGGAGAACCGTGGCTAACCAATTGCGCCCTTTACACCATTGTTGCAAAGGGGATGGTGATAGATGGCTTTGCAGGTTTGGCCAATTTGTGTTGATAAATCTTTATCGTGTTATGCTGTTTTGTGGATGGCGGTGGTGTGATAGAGCCGAAATGCGTTGCGATTGCAAGCCAATGACTCGTTATCAGCCATGATAAACGACACAAAATAACCTTCCCAACCAAACTTTTGCACGTTAAAATGCGGGATAGAACTTTTGTTTTTGAAATAAAATGACGATATTTGCAAATTAAATAAAGGCCGATTCTGAGAATCTTTCTTGGGGTTTTAGGTGCTTTATCTGTTTTGGTTTTGCTTATTTCTTAAACAATTGTGGTGACTTACTGCCAAATAAACGTGCAAAGATAACCCAATTGCAAACAGAGTGCTCACCATCAATAAGCGCACAAACATGCTTTGTTGTGCAGCCAACTGCCACCTTAGGCCTTGTTTTAACACAAGATGCACACATAGAAAGAAAAGAATAACAACAACATTACATAAAAACATGAGCTATTTTAAAAAAACGCTCGCCCTGGCAGCCTTTATAGTGCTATCCTTAACGGCAGCGGCACAAAAGAAATTCGCGGTCTATGCCGCTGGATTTTACAATCAAGAGAACCTTTTTGACACTTGCCACGATGAGGGTAAGCGCGATTACGACTTCCTTCCAAATGGTTCGTACAAGTGGAATGGCCTGAAATACACTCACAAACTGCACAATATGGCACGCGTGTTGGCCGATATGGGTACCGATGTGTTGCCTGGTGTGGGCTGTGCTATCATTGGATTGTCTGAGGTGGAGAATACAAAAGTGCTCAACGACCTCACTGCTCAACCTGCCTTAGCTACTCGCGGATATAAGTTTTGCCATGTAGAAGGACCCGACAGGCGCGGAATTGATTGCGCATTGCTTTATAATCCCGCCCTTTTCGAAGTGCGAAATGTAAAACTTGTACCCTATGTGCAAACTTTAGAGAAAGATAGCGCCTTCTATACTCGTGGTTTTCTCACTGTGAGTGGCACGCTGGCAGGCGAACATGTAACAGTGGTGGTGTGCCATCTCCCTAGTAGGTTTAGCGATTCGTTCTATCGTGAGCAGGGCGCTAAGCAGGTGTTGGCCATTCGCGACTCGCTTCAACGCGAAGATAAAGATTGCAAAGTGCTAGTTATGGGCGACATGAACGACGACCCAATAGACAAAAGTATGAGCGAAGCATTAAGAGGTAAGGCCAACATCAACGAAGTGGGCGAGGGCGATATGTATAATCCTTGGTACAACGTGCTAGCAAAAGAGGGCGCTGGAACCTTGCAGTACCAAGGCTCATGGAACCTTTTCGACCAAATTCTGCTATCTAAAAACCTGCTCAACGCCAATGGCTCGAAAGACTATTCTTCGCTTAAATATTGGAAAAACCAGATTTTTAAGCGCGACTATCTTTTCCAAACCGAAGGCAAGTATAAGGGAATGCCTAAGCGAACCACTGCTGGTGGCGTGTGGCTCGATGGCTTTAGCGATCACCTTCCCGTGGTGGTTTATTTGGTGAAAGAGAAACAATAACAGGGTTGTGACGCGCTTCTGCGGGTTACACTCGTCATTCAACAACGATGATAGAACGCCATCCTCTAGAACCATTCTTGCCCAACGGTTGCAAAATACTAATGTTGGGCAGTTTCCCTCCCTCGCAAAAGCGGTGGAGTATGAACTTTTTCTATCCCAATTTCATCAACGATATGTGGCGCATCTTTGGCTTAGCGTTCTTCGATGATAAAGCTCATTTTGTTGACGAGGCCAACAAAACGTTCAAACTAGATGAGCTTAAAGCCTTCTTAACAGTAAAGGGAGTGGGTCTATACGATACGGCTACAGCTGTTAATCGTACCACGGGCACTGCTGCCGATAAAGATTTGGAGGTGATAGAACCCACAGATCTTGATGCCCTTTTGCTGAAAGTACCCGATTGTACAAACGTTGTGGTGACAGGACAGTTGGCTGCCGATGTGCTTAGAGCACACTTCAACATTGCCCAACAACCCAAGGTGGGGACTTATGTGCCCTTTATCTTCCAACCCGATGGCCGCCAAATGCGGCTCTATCGCATGCCAAGTTCGTCGAGAGCCTATCCACTAAAGGTTGAAAAGAAGGCTCAATTTTATCGTGCTATGTTCGACGAAACTCTATAACTCGCCTTGATAATAAGCACGATAACAATAAAACAAAATACAACATCCACACATATAATATATCACAAGATGCAAAAGACAACGGTAATAGGTATTGCCGGCGGAACTGGTTCTGGCAAAACAACGGTGGTTAAAAAGATTGCAGAGGCCTTACCTCCACATTATGTGGCTGTGGTGCCACTCGATTCGTATTACAACGACACGTCGGAAATGACAGATGAAGAACGACATGCCATCAACTTCGACCATCCCGACGCTTTTGATTGGAAACTGCTTACAAAGCATGTAAACGATTTGCGCAACGGTGTGGCAATCGAACAGCCCACTTATTCGTATCTGCTTTGCAACCGCTTAAAAGAAACAATACATGTTGAACCTAAGCCTGTGATTATCATTGAGGGCATTATGACTTTGCTGAATAAG
This sequence comes from Hoylesella shahii, assembly GCF_937990675.1. Lineage (NCBI taxonomy): Bacteria > Pseudomonadati > Bacteroidota > Bacteroidia > Bacteroidales > Prevotellaceae > Hoylesella > Hoylesella shahii. The sequence goes on from NZ_CALKQY010000013.1 coordinate 13,509, forward strand.
AAGCTGCGCGACATCATGGACCTGAAAATATTTGTTGACACCGACCCCGACGAACGATTGATACGCAATATTCAACGCGATACCATCGACCGCGGACGAACGGTTTCGATGGTCGTAGATCGCTATTTGGAGGTGCTTAAGCCCATGCACGAACAGTTTATCGAACCCACTAAACGCTATGCCGACCTAATTATACCTCAAGGTGGTGAAAACGAAAAGGGTATTGGCATTTTGTGTCGCTATATTGAGGGGCTTGTACCGTTGGAATAGCGTGGCGGTATTATTGCTATAGGTCAAGAAAATAGCAAAAGTAAAACTTTTTGGTGCTATTTTTTGCAATTTCTGTTCTTTTATTGTATCTTTGTCACGTATTAGAGAAAACGAAGTTATAATTAAAAACAAGTTAAGCTATGATGAGATTTATACTTGCATCCTTGTTGATGCTTACATTGGGGGTAACAGTTTTTGCAGGTGATAACAGACAAATCAACGACTTGAAGAACCAACAAAAGGCGTTGAAACTGCAAACTAAGCTTACTAACACTCAGTTGGAATACGAAAAAGAATTGGCTTCGCTGGAAAGCTTACGCAAAAGAGCTGTAGAAATCAATATCGAAGCCAACTCTTCTGTGGTTACTGGCTTAAGCACAAAAGACGCTGCTGCCACTGCAAAGGCTGCTAACGATAGAGTTAAAATGCTGAAAGAGGTGGCTAAGATAAATAAAAAGCTTGCCAAAGGCGAAAAGAAGATAGAAGGATTGCAGAAGAAAATCGAAAAACTTCAGATCCAAATTGATAAGCTGAAACAAAGAGTTGAATTTGTAAGATAATGCATAAAGGCGTTAAAACGCTTTTGCACTGCAATAGAAAAAGGCAGGGTGAGAACATTTCTCGCCCTGTTTTTTTTGTATTCTACGCAAGTGGTTAAGGCACAGCAGGGTAGTTGGCAGGGTGTTAGGTTCATAATTCGTGCGTAACTAGTGAGGCGTCACCGCAGTTATATTATTTCTTTGGCTTGAAGTTGGCTCGATGTTTAGTGCGTGACAGGTGCGTTGTTGCCTGTTATTAGTACACTCTTACCCCGGCATACTTGCCCGTTTCAGTCTTTTTTTATAATTTCGCAGTTGGTTATAGCGACTTCATTGCACTAGCAAGTAGTCAGTATAGAGCAAAACATGATAGACAGAGCAACCGTTGAGAGAATACAAGAGGCAGCCAACATCGTGGATGTGGTGTCCGAATTTGTAACCCTTCGTAAAGCAGGGGCGAACTATAAGGGGTTGTGCCCGTTTCATAACGAGCGCACACCGTCGTTTATGGTGTCGCCAGCTCGTGGCATTTGTCACTGCTTTGGTTGTGGTAGGGGAGGCAATCCTGTTACCTTTATCATGGAACACGAACAAATGACTTACCCCGAGGCATTGAGATGGCTAGCCAACAAATACCATATTGAGATACAAGAACGCGAACTGAGCGACGACGAACGACGTGAACAGAACGAACGCGAAAGCATGTTCATCATTAACGAATGGGCGGCAGCCCACTTCGAAGAGGTCTTACACAATCATGAAGATGGCATTGCTATCGGCATGCAGTATTTTAGAAGTCGCGGATTTAGGGATGATATCATTCGGAAGTTTAGGTTGGGCTTCGACCTTAACGACCGCGAGCAACTGGCTCGCACGGCAACCGACAAGGGGTACAACGTGGATTTCTTGGTGAAAACTGGGCTTTGCTATCACACCGACGATGGTCGTTATGTGGACCGCTTTGCTGGGCGTGTTATCTTTCCTTGGTTTGGCGTGAGCGGAAAGGTGGTGGGGTTTGGCGGAAGACTGCTTGACTCGCGCACAAAAGGCGTTCAACAAAAGTATGTTAACTCGCCCGACTCGGACATTTACCACAAAGAACAACAGCTTTATGGCATTTTTCAAGGCAAAAAAGCCATTGCCAAAGAAGATTGTGTGTACATGGTGGAGGGTTACACCGATGTGGTATCGATGCATCAGTGTGGGGTTGAAAACGTTGTGGCCAACTCTGGTACTGCTCTTAGCATACATCAGATACGCACATTGCACCGTTTTACGTCTAATATTGTGCTACTGTATGATGGCGATGAGGCGGGCATTCATGCCGCTTTGCGCGGAACTGACATGTTGTTGGGCGAGGGAATGAATGTTAAGGTGTTGCTATTTCCCGATGGAGACGACCCCGACAGCTTTGCACGAAAGCACAACGCGGAAGAGTTTAGGCAATATATCGCCGACAACCAAACAGACTTTATTCAGTTTAAAACGCGTGTTTTGCTCAATGGAGTTACCGACCCCACACGTCGTTCTGAGGCAATATCGTCTATCGTGCAGAGCGTTTCGGTTATTCCCAACCCCATACTGCGCGATACTTACCTGCACGATTGTGCTCAACGATTGGGAGTGGCCGAGGCTACGCTCATCAACAGCATGAACAAATATATACGCGAAAGCCGAGAAAACAGGTCGACCGAAACGGCAAGAGCCGATAACCAGCCTGGACTTGCCACTCCCAAACCCATCATTGAGACGGTTACACCCCTGCAACAAGCTGCTAAGGTGGAACGAATGTTGGTGGAACAGGTGGTGAGATTTGGCGAAAGAATTGTGTTGCGCAATGTGGAAGACGAAGAGGGAAACTTGCTAAACCTCACCGTGGCACAATATATTCAATACGATTTTTTGCAAGATGGCTTGGCGTTTCAGCATCCAATATTTAATCGCATATTGGAAGAGGCTGCCGAAAGAAGCCTGCAACCAAACTTTAAGGCCGAGGCTTTTTTTGTGCACCATGAAGATATTGAGGTGAGCAAAATTGCTACCGAACTGTGTATGGACCCCTATCAATACCTCAAACTGAAACAAGTAGAACCTGTTCGTCCGCTCGACGAGGAAGAAATCCGACAAAAGGAGAAGGAGAAAGAGGAGGAATTACGCCAACGAACTGTGCATTTGCTACTTGATTTCCGACTTGATTATGTGGAACATCGACTCAAAACGCTGCAATCTGAGATTGCTCAAGCTGCCAACGAACCCGACAAGATGATGCAATTGATGGGCGAATTTAAAGACATGCAGGTGATTAGAAACGAGTTGGCGCGAAGGTTGGGCAGCGAAATATTAATTTAAACTTGCTTCAAGACTGTTTGCCAGGCTTGGGCGAGGTCTAGGGAGTTTGGGTTTTTGCTTGTAAGCGGTGATGGCTGTTGGGGCTTTGCAAATGGTGAAATACTTGCTAGCACGCATAAAAACGTGCCACGGCATAGATTGGTAATTAATATAAAGGCTGCATGTGGGGCGAAACATAAGGCTTAGCTCAGGGCAGTGCCAGTTCTAATGGGGGGATTTGGATTGTATTCTTTGATAAGTGGTAGCACAACCGATAGCGATTTAATCTAAAACAAGAAACAACACCTATCGCCCAAGGTATCTCATAGAAGTTTTTCTTGAACAGTTTTTTGAAAATCATCTATTGATGATTTGTTAATTTGGTAAATATATTTTACAAAAGGCTATTTTCTTTTTGCTCATTCTAGAACAGAAATCCTTGTAAAAGCTATATAAAACACAGCTGAAGGATAAAAAATAACCTGGATTTAGACGCTAACTCACTCTGTTTTTTGCCATTTACTATGCTTTTGCATTTCTCTTTCGAGAAAAGTTGCGCTAATTTTCTATCCGCAACGACAAGAAAATGCAACAAAATACTTGCAGTGAACTTGCAATATGCATAAAATCGAATTGCGTTTTACACCAAAACGCAGTGCATTTAGCATCAAAACGCAGTGCGTTTAGCACCAAAACGCAAGGTTATTTGCAGCAAAACGCGATGCTATTTGTAGCAAATAGCACTTGAAATAGGCGAAAAGTGGTCTAAAAATTCGATTTTATAAGCTATTTGCCTGTTGCGGATGCAGGCTTCATAGTTGTATTTGATAATACGAATAATTATACCTTAAGGGTGTTTTTTGCGCTAAAAATGGTGTGTTTTGCGTATTTCTTCTTATAACTTATTGCTAACCAAGATGTTATAAACTTAAAAAATACGCGAGAATATACGCCCGAGGCTCGGTATTTTCTCGCCGTTGGCACTCATAATGTTAAATTTTAGTACAAATATTTTACAGTTATGGTAGCGTGCTTCACCGCGCAATTAATTGGTGGCAAGTGTTGTTTGATGTTTATATGCTTTTTAGGGATTAACTTGGGTTTAAGTAAGTGCGCTGCTAGGGTGTGCAGTTGTGTGCCTAGTGGTGGGTTATATGCTGGCGTTTGATTTGAACAAGAGGGGGCGAAGGGCTAAATATAAACAGCGAATAATAACGGCAAGATGCCCACAAGCAAAGGCAAAATGCACTGGAGCAATGAAAACAAATTAAAAACAGGTGATAAGCGGTCTAACAACCAATTTGGTTTAAGTGCAGAGATAAGGCTTATGGGTCAAGGATAAACACGAAAAAGGGTTGTTAAGCTCTTGCTGTTGTACTTACCAACTATCGCCTAACAACCCCATGTGCAATAAAACTTACTTAACAATGTCCCATCCCATCACCGCAGAAACAAGCGGTGCAAGGGTCATACAGATTTTTTGTTGTCCCGACAAGTTGGGATGATAGTTAGACCCAAGGTCTTTTTCAACCGTGATAATCCCTGGCATAAACTCTGCAAAATGCACATCTTTGTGCGATGCCATGCGCTGTTGCAGCACTTTAAAGCTTGCAGAAAGGTAAGCGCCAGCCGAATGCGGGCGGATACAGATAACAGGCACAGGGCCATAATTTTTTCTAACCAGTTCGATAAGTCGTACATAAGCCCCTACGTATTGTTCAATGGTGGGTGTGATGATGGGCGAATAATCGTTTGTACCCAGGTTAATCAATACTAAATTTGGGCGATAGGCTTTGAAGTCGTAAGGAGTGGTGCCATGATGGTCGAAGAGTTGCAGGTAGCGTTGCGACATATTGCCTTTAGAAATCTGCACACTGTCGCCCCAATTGCGTACCATGCCACGGCCCGAGTGGGCGGTTAGCACATAGTCGGCATCAAAATAGCGCGCCAACAGGCAGGCATAGGCTTTGTTGCAGTTTTCGGTTTCAAGTTTAAAAGGCTCTGTGGCCTTACTTCCTTCTGAACCATAGCCGCAGGTGTACGAGTCGCCAATAACCTCGATGAGGCGTTTGGGAGCATCAACGGTATGCAGCGACGCCCCTTTGGGCAAGATAAAGGCATGCACCGTGGTGCATCCGTATTCGCCTTCGGTGCACTTTTGCAGTTCCAATTGGTGTTGTACGGCCTTCAAGCCTGTTGCTAGCACTATGCGTTGAGGGGTGTTGCCTTTCACCTTTATTTTCTTTACCCACTTGCCATCGATGAAAACGTTGTGGTAGCTCTCGCCTTCGTCTGAGATAAGTACACTTATTTGCGTGCCCGAGAAGCTCGTGCGGAGGTGTGTTCCCACCCAGTCGTAGCGCACAGTGCCCGCGGTGGAGTTGTGTTCCACGCGCCCAATGTACTGAATGGCATTGTGGGTGGCCTTAATTTGATTGTCGTTGGCGGCTTTCAGGGTGAGCGTGGCTAGTGCAGACCAGATAAAGAACAACGCAGTAAGCCTCTTTTTCATCACGCTTAAGGTGCGTGTAGAAACAGTTGTCATTGTTTTATCGTAAGTTGCGTTGGTGTTGCAAATGGGGTTCATATTGATGTTATGTATTTGTTTTGTGGTTATTGACTTGGTATGCATTGAAACAAACATTGCCTGGAGCTGTTTAAAACAACCGCAGGCAATGTTTTTTGTTTATCAAGAAAGCCTAGCTCTTAGGATGGCGAGAGAGAGTTGAACGAGCATTGTGCATGCCGTTGATATTCTCGCCATGCTTTCTTGCAGATTAATTTTTCACCACCTTGCGTGTTTTGCCTTGAGCATCTTTAATGATATACACGCCTTTGCGGTTGGTGTTGTTAACGCGAACGCCGTCTAGAGTGTAGATTTCAGCTTCTTTGTTGTTTTCAACGCTGGGCAGGTTGTTGATGCCAGTGGTAATATTGATGGTGTAAATGCGGTATTGGCTTAAGTCGCAGCTTACAACAAGGATGGTGGCTTTGCCGTTTTCAACCTTTTTTGCCACCTTCATGCCTTGACCTAATGTTGGTACTTTAATGTCGTCGGCCGTGATGTTGGCTAAAGAATAGTTGTATTCTGTGACATCTTGATTGAAGTTAGGAAGTAGCTTATCCTTGATAAGAATGCCCTGAATGCCAAAATTATATATCAATTCCATATCGTCTACATACAATTCATCGCTTCCGCTGCCTTCTCCTGGCTTGGCATTGGTAGAGAAAGTAACGAGGATGGCCTTGGGCTCTAAGGCGTTGTCGGCACCATAACCAAAGGGAATAGAGTAGCGATACCATGTGCCTTTGGTGTCGGCAATCTGGTTGGTGCTAGCCTCGGCCACTTTATTGGTGTAAGTTTTGTCTTCGGGTAATTGGTAACGAGTGCCGTCGGTGATTACTGCATTGGCACTGGCATAGGGTGCTTTGGGAGTGGCTACGCCTTGTTTAAACTTCACCCAGAATGTAAGCGTGTCGGGACGGCCAATCAATTCGGCGTAGAAAGGGTCGCCATTTGTGTCTTTGTCGTTGTTGGCGAGGTCGAGGAACGAATGGTTCTTGGCGTTAGAAGCGTTTGATGACCCTGCATTCAGTCTGCCAGTCGTCAATGTGCCGTTAGCAATAATGTTGAAAAAGAAAAAGTCTATCTTTCTCGACTTAATTAAAACGCTACTTTTGCCCTTAGAGCCAGGACGTTTTTCGGTGCTACTAACAGCCGATTCGTCTTGTGCAGAGTTTGCAAACGAGCCAGTAACGGTTTGGAAAGAGTGCCAGCGTTTGGGCTCTTTGCTATCACCAAACACCTCGAAATCGCTGTTGGGCACTTGGAAACCTTCGCCAAAGAGCACCTTAATGGTCATTCCGCCAAAATCGATGGCGATGTTGGCGTTCAGCTTGTCGGCTGTTTCTTGAGCAATCAGGTTGATGGGCACATTGCCAAGTCCGTTAATGGGCACAGGACTATTGGCTTGCAGCAAACGCACATTGCCCACAGTGTAGGGAGTGGCAGGGATGTTGATTGTGCCAACATTTACTTCTTGGCCACCAATATTTATGGAGAAGTTGGCCAAAGAGAGTTTGTAAGTACCGTCGCCTTGCTGGTCTACGTCTATAGAAGCGGTCTTGTTACTAAGTGTTTCACCATTAACCATGACCACAAGTTTTCCTGTGTAGCTTTTAGCAAATGCCGTGCAGGCAGCTAGTGCAACGAATAAAGAAGTAAAAAATCTTTTCATACTATTAAGTTGATGTGGCGAATACCATTCGGCTCGCCCGATTAAACAGAATGCAAAGCTAAGCATTTTTTTTGATATGGCGTATTTTCTGTTTAAGTTTCAATGTTTTATGTGCCATATTTTATGTAACTTCGCAGTATGAAACTTGGAATGTTATTGATTTTGCTCATCCCTATTATAGGGCATGTGTATGTGTTTTGGCATGTTTGGAACATTGTTCCGCTAAATAATTGGTATAGGGCAGCATTGCTAGTGTTGCTTTCTATGGGTGTTGTGGCCTTGATATTTGGCTTCAGCGTAGGCCTTAATATCGTGCCGTTTAAGTGTGCTACGTATATTTACGAGTTTGGCACATCGTCTATCTTTGTGCTTTTGTATGCCGTGATGCTGTTTCTTCTGCTCGATTTGGGTAGATTGGCGCGCCTTGTTCCAAAGCATTTTTTATATAACAGCTGGCCAGGAACACTTGCCGTGGTGGGTGTGTTGGTGGCTGTCTTTGTGTATGGCAATATTCATTATCACCATAAACAACGCCAAGAACTTAACCTCAATACTTCGAAGAATGTGAGTAAGGCATTGAAAGTGGTGATGGTGTCCGACCTGCATTTGGGTTATCACAATCGCAGGGCTGAATTTGCACGATGGGTTGACTTGATAAATGCAGAGCGCCCCGACCTTGTGCTCATTGCTGGAGACATCATCGATATCAGCATCCGACCACTGGAGGAGGAGAATGTGGCCGAAGAATTTCGCCGCATAAAGGCTCCTATCTATGCTTGTTTGGGAAATCACGAGTATATGAGTGGGGAAGAAAAGGCTGAGAGATTTTATCGTGAGGCTAGAATTAACCTCTTACGCGACAGCGTTGTGCAAGTGATGGACCTAAATATTGTGGGAAGAGACGACAGAACCAACCGCCGAAGAACTTCGCTTAAAGCGTTGATGGGGAAGACAGATCCACAAAAATACACCATCTTGCTTGACCATCAACCCTACCATCTGGAAGAGGCACAAAGGGCTGGAGTGGATTTTCAGCTTAGCGGGCACACGCATTACGGACAAGTTTGGCCTATCTCATGGATTGAAGATGCGATGTATGAGAAAGCTTACGGCCCACTAACGAAGGGAAATACGCGATACTTTGTTACTAGTGGAATGGGTATTTGGGGTGGAAAATTCAGAATTGGCACACGAAGCGAGTATCTTGTGGCTACCATAACGAAGAGTTTTTAACCATCGAATAACTGCTTGTATGGAGATGATAAGGCAGACGCTGAACGATGGAAAACGAGGGTGAAAGCGAGAATGGAAAACGAATTTAAGCTAACTAAGAGGCATTTGGAAACATGGTTTGCGCAGTTTAACCGCGATTATTTTGAGGCTAAACTGCCGCAACCTAAGCTTGCGCTTTCGCACTCGAAAACGCAGTTAGGGGCAATGCGTTTTAAAAGATGCATTAAAATGGGAAAGATGGAAACCTTCGACCATAGCATCCGTGTGAGTATCATGTTTAAACAAGATGAGCTGGGTTATAAAAATGTGCTGCTACACGAGATGATACATTATTATATTGCCTATAACAATATTCAAGATACTTCGCCGCATGGGGTTGTTTTTAGAAAGATGATGAACCAACTTAATAGCGAATATGGTTGGAGTATGAAGGTTTCTGAAAGCGGAAAAGCATTGCAAGTAGCCCAAGAACGTCTACCCAGGCGCGAATTTCTGGTGTTGGCACTGGTGCTTAGCAATGGAAAGCGATTTCTGTCGGTGGTGACGCCTGCTAGTTTTCGGAAGCTTAACCAGCAGGTTAAACGGGTAAAAGAACTTGAAAGTTATGGCTGGTATGTGTCTAGCGACGTGTATTTCAATGCTTATCCTCGAGTGAGAACCCTGCGAGGAGTGGAGGTGACCCCTGATTTTTTTGAAAATATGCTGAAAACAATGACGAAGCTGGTGATTTCTGAGTAATGATTGTGCTTGGCTAAAAAGATGTTTAACCGTGCTATGTACGCGTAAAGCCCTTTTAAAGCAAAGGCGAAAGCAGGCGGATGAGCGACTCCCATAGACGGGCAAAGAAAGGGCGATGGGCGAAAATCTCAGGACTATCCAGCACAATGCATTCGGCTTCGTCGGCTAAAAACACCTCTTTCATTCTTAAAGCCATGTCGCGATCGTAGAAAAACACATTGGCTTCGAAGTTGTTTTCAAAACTTCGGAAGTCTACATTGGTTGAACCACAGGTGCAAAGGCTGTCGTCGCATACCAAAAGCTTGCTATGATTGAATCCTGCACAATAAAACGAAATCATAACACCCGCTTCTAAAGCAGCCTGAACATAGGAACGACCAGCCCACTCAATGATTTTAGAGTCGGTTCGCGCAGGGAGCATCAGTCTAATGTCAACTCCAGCTTGTCGAGCAGTGCGCATAGCGAAGAGTATAGGTTCGGTTGGCAGGAAGTAAGGCGACTCCATATAAACGTATTTCTTGGCTTCGAGCAATATGCGCATGTAGCCTTGCATGATGTCGGGCCAAGGCGATACTGGGCTGCAGGTCACCACTTGCGCAATACAATTGTTGCGAATGAGTGGCGAAAGCACTGGATAATAAGCCTTATCGGTGATAAGCGTGCGCGAGACGAAATACCAATCCACCAAGAATGCGCGCTGAATGCCATACACAGCACCGCCACGAAGGCGCAAATGGGTGTCGCGCCACTCTTGTTTGCGCGTTCCTTTAACATAGCGCAAGGCCACATTCATCCCCCCTATGTAACCCGTTTGCCCGTCTATAATGCAGAGTTTGCGGTGGTTTCGGTAGTTCATCTTGCTGGTGAACATAGGGAAACGCACAGGCATGAACGATTGAACTTGAACACCGCCATGCATCATGCGTTCGAAAAACTTGCTTTTTACGCTCCAACATCCCACGTCGTCGTAGATTAATCGTACCTCAATGCCCTGCTGTGCCTTATCAATGAGCGCGTCGGCGATGAGTTGACCCAGAGCATCATCTTCAATAATGTAGGTACCAAGGTGAATATGGTGGCGCGCATTGCCTATTTGGTCAAGCAAATCCAAGAAAAAATCGTAACCATTGGTAAATATTTCCACCTCGTTGTCTTTGTAAGGGAGAGCCAAACTTAGGTTGGTAAAGAGGTTGATAAGTTCTTTGTGGGCGTTGGGCAGTTGCAATTCGCCTTGCTCGGCATATTCAAGCATGCTCCGTTTGGTGAGTCGGTCCATGCTTCTTTGACTGATTAGTCTTTCTTTACGGGTGTTTTGTCCGAAGAAAAAGTAGAAGATAATGCCCACTAGGGGCACAAAAGTAAGCACAAGCAGCCACGCCATGGTTTGTGCGGGTTGTCTATGGTCCATCAATACGCGCACCATCACACCTAAGGTGATGATGATGTATAAAGCGATGATAATGTTGTGGACGTATTGCATAGGCTCGCTTGTGCCACTAGGCAGTTTATACAACTTTAATATAGCGCCCTTAAGTCTCTAAACTGTGCGTTGAGCACGGTCAAGGCCACGTGTTAGTGGTGTTTGGGCATCGTTGTTCTTGTTTTTGTATGAGGGTTCGTACCGTTTTCCAATTCTTTCTGTATGCGCAAAAATACACATTGTTTTTAGAATTACAAAATAATCGTGGTATAAATGCGTGTGGTAAAGAGGCAATAGTGATGGAGTGGGGCATAATCGCCCCGTTTTTTGCGATTGGGTTCTGTGTAATTGGGTTATGAAGTATTTGTTTTTTTGCAGGTATGAGGTAAAATTACAAAGCAATACAATTTCTTTTAAACATGAATTCAAGCGCATGTGATAAAGTATAGATGTGATAAACTTTACTAATGTGTAAATAAAGAAGACTGTGATGAGGGTAGCTAGTGGGTGTCCTGCTGAAAAATGGTTGCTCTAGTAGTGGTGTATAAAAAGCTATTGTATACAATGGTCAATGTTTTAATAGTACTTGTTAGTATGTTTTGTTTCGCTTGGTGGCTGTTCTCTATTAATGATAAATAAAAAGTTTTTAGAAATAATTGAAAAAATATTACTTTTCTTTTCGCTGTTCTTTACTTTTTTATTAACTTTGCAGTCGAGATGGAAATGTAAACACGTGAAAGTAGACCGTGAGATGTTATGTGCGTGTAGATAATAACTGTTACTAACTGGCTATAGTAAAGGCTGAGGGCAACGCTTGATAAAGCGTTTGATAAGATGCTTAGAGGAAAACTTTTGACAGTTGAGAGAAACAGATATTAAAAAGGAGTAAGGCTCCCATGAAAACACAAGCAAATACCAGAACTGCACATTATATATATAGCAACATTTTAGTTTTACAGTCAAGACACAAAGGTGCATGGTTTGTTCCTAGCATAAGTATAAGGCAGGGATGATATCATGTGGAATAAGTGTCCAGTGGTGCTGCAAGCAAAATGTTAACGATAAATACCAAGGAAAATTAGATAATTTCTTTCGTGTTATTGGTACAGTGATTTAAGGTCGTGTGTAATGCTCGCCCCCGAAGCTAAACTGTAAAGGGATGGCATGACGCAACGAATGGAGGTTGATGTGAGACTTTCATTGCACTGTATAAGGAATAATGTTCGCTCTAAACGCGTACAACATACATATCTTTGAAATCAAAATGTGGTTAATATGCGGGTAAGACAACCGACATGAGAGAAAAAGAGAGTATAAAGTGTTGTGAGTAACAACAACAGTGATACTGCTAGGGTGGTGACAAGAGGCATCACTGCCTGATGCAACTGTTAGTTGAGAGGAATGCTAACAACCCTTTGGGCATGGACGAGCATGTGTTAACTCGTCCATGCTTTTTTCTTTTTATGAACTTTAATCTTTGTAAAAAGAAGAGATAAGGTTTTCTTTTATGTTCTTCGACATGTTTATGTAAATAATTTACATTTTACTTGCGAATTTAAAGATTAATATCTAACTTTGCCATGCGTCTGATAAAGATGTATATGCATAAGTACTTGTGTGTTATTATGTTTAATTAGGCGTTACGTAGTTCGTCCTAAGTGAAGGATTAACGATATCTAATATAAGGAGCGTAAATATTCTATACATGATAGTACCAATATGTATAAAATGTTCAATGGAGACTTTGTACCTCTCTACTGAATGGTGGGACATGAAAACTCGATGTTTAAGTGACCATGAAAACATAAAGCTCTAAATGAAATAATGAAGACGACGAATAATCGGGCTTAGTAACAGTTGGCGTTTGAAGGTTTAACCCAAGGCGCTAGGTGGAGAAGTTGTTGCATTTAAAATGCGTTATGCTATCGGGATAGTTTCCTATGGATAGCACAATACCTCCTTTTCTTCACCTAAAGTGAGTAACCCAATGAAGCTTTGCTAGCCTTATGGCTTCTGCAGGCTGACAAATCGGTTGTGCATGGCTTAGCTTTAAGTTGTTTGTAATGGCTATCAAGCAATTTAACTGCTACTATAGTGTGGCCAAAATGCTTACATTCGCTGCAGATTGTTACATTGTTCCGATTAATATGTTCGCCTCTCGGCCATACACATTCATTGTTCTCGCTCGGATAATTGGGCGGACAACTAGTTGTTCGAACCAGGAAACAGAGATTAGGGAATACAGAATTAGCAAACCTTGCCATAGCTTATGCTTGCATTTCTTCTGAAAAAACTGTCGCTAGATGGTGTGAAGAGATATTGAATAGCTAGCCAAGGGATGTAGTGGAAGATGAAAAAGATTTAATGGAATGTTTGGGAATGAATTAACCCAGCGTTGAAATGATTGAATGTGAGGTAGGGGATTTGCCAGAAGTTAACACTGATGGCAAAAGTGAGAGATGGCGAAATGATGGTGTCGGCGTTAGATTAACAGCAAAATGATGATGATAATATGGAGGCGCTTGCCCTTGATGGTTTTGTCTTCAATGAGCTTTTAACGCCTAACCATTAACGGTGTAACGTTCTGAAACATATACATTGTTATGCAGAAACGTTGAAAAAAAGGAACAAGGGATGCATTATGCACCCTAACCCAAGGAAAAATCCATTTGTGTAAAATGGAAATTGGGCTTGTGAAAGTCTGTGATGGTAACAAAAGAATGATTTAAGAAAACTGATTTTTTAAAAGATGCAGTCTGTTTGAATGCACATTGGGACTGCAGTCTTTATGCAACTGTTCGCATCTACCACTGCCCAGTGGGGTGTGTTGGATTAAGCTGTACCTACATTTGACTCTCTAGGGTGCGGACAGGGAACACATACATAATCCTAATAACCAAGAGAACACAGAAGACCACTGCGACGAGATGTCTCAGCGGTCTTTTTTATGTGTTGGTCTGAGCTTTTCTAAACTTCATCGGCCATGTGTTGATGCTCTTCGATTGCCTTTCTGCACCATGTTGTCTAGTGATTAGAGTTGTTGAAGGCGTTGAATCCTACCAACCGACGTGTGATAGTCTTATTACAAATAACAAGATAACCTTGGTACAAATGATAGAAATCATCATTATGAGCAATCTGTAACGAGTTTATCCCTCATTGATAGCAAGATTATCTGTGTGGTTTAAGTTTGGCTGGCCTTGCTGATGCCGTCCCATTAGATAGTACGTGAGGTGGTATCAACGTCTAGATCCATTGTCACTAACTACTGATGACTTTCTGTTTGATTGCGCGTGCAGTGGTTTGTGCAACCATTCGCTTCATGATTAGCATGTTAAACGCATTCTTGTGGCTCAAAAAACGGTCCTTAGAGAAAGAAAATGTAGTCTATGGGTTAGATAATGCGTTGCACCTCGTGAATGCCGTCGATGTCTTTCAACTTATCCACAATCTCTTGCGTTTCGTTTCTGTCGTGCACACGTAGGTCGATTGTTCCATCGAACACACCCTCTTCGCCTGATATAACAAGCTTTCGCATGTCAATATTCAGTTGTCCAGAGATAACATCAGCCACATCTCGCAGTAGACCATGGCGGTCAATACCCCTAATTTCAATGGTAGCATCGAAGAGCATCTTACCATGCATGTCCCATTTTGCGTCGAGTATGCGGTTTCCGTAGCTAGATTTCAGTCTGTTGGCAACAGGACATGCGCGTTTATGCACCTCAATACGTCCCTTGTTATCGATATATCCTAAGATATCGTCACCAGGAATGGGGTGGCAACACGTTGGGAAAATGTATCGTTCGATAGACGTTTCTGTGATGATACAGGGCAATTTTTTATTAAAGTCTTTGCCAACCACCAGCAGGTTCTTTTCGTCTTTTCCCGTCTTATTGCGTCGTTTCTCACGTCCCATGAAGGGCATGCGTTTTAGCCAGCTGAAACTACCATTGCTTTTCTTCTTTCCTAAAATCTCATCGAGGTCTTTTTCGCCCAAGATAACCGTGCGGTCGCCTAGATGCTGAAACAATTCTTCTGGTTTTTGCAGTTCGTGTAGTTCGCAAAGCTTGTCTAATATCGACGTGGTTTGTTCTAATCCATGCGTGTTGAGCCATTCCTTTAGGATGTTCTCGCCTTGTTTTTGTAGTTCGCGGTTAGCCCTTCTAAGTATGGCTTGAATCTTTCCACGCGCTTTAGCAGTAGATACGAAGTTGATCCAGGAGGGATCAACGTGCTGCGATTTAGACGTTAGAATTTCCACTTGGTCGCCACTTTGCAGTCGATGACTAAGCGGGACGAGTTTATGATTTACCTTAGCGCCGATGCAATGGCTACCAAGGAAAGTGTGAAGTTGAAAAGCAAAGTCGAGTGCGGTACATCCAGCAGGCAGCATTTTGATTTCGCCTTTGGGTGTAAACACGAAAATCTCCGAGGCAAAGAGGTTCAATTTGATGGCATCTAAAAAGTCCATTGCATCGGGTTGTGGGTCGTCGAGAATTTCTTTGATGGTTCTTAGCCAGTCGTTTAGTTCGCCATCGTCCTCAGTAACCTCTTCGCCCTCCTTATATTTCCAGTGAGCAGCAAAGCCCTGTTCGGCAATTTCGTCCATACGGTCGCTTCTAATCTGCACTTCAATCCATCGTCCTTGTTTGCTCATCAGCGTAACATGTAAGGCTTGATACCCGTTGGCTTTCGGGTGGTTGAGCCAATCTCGGAGTCTATCAGGGTGCGATTTATAGAGTTGACTTATCTTTACGTATATCTTAAAGCTCTCGTTAATTTCCTCTTCACGATTTTTTGGTGTGAAAACGATGCGTACAGCCAGGATGTCATAAATCTCTTCGAATGCCACATGTTTGGTTTGCATTTTGTTCCAGATAGAGTAGGGACTTTTGATGCGTGCCTTTATCTCGTATTGAATACCTAGAGGGTCGAGTGCTTGTCGTATAGGGTCGGTGAATTGTTGGAAAAGAATATCGCGTTGTTCTTGAGTAGAAGCCAGTTTTGCTTGAATGATGGCGTATTCTTCTGGGTGTTCGAACTTGAAACTGAGGTTTTCAAGTTCGGTTTTAATTTTGTTTAGACCAAGTCTATTAGCCAATGGCGCGTAGATATAAAGCGTTTCGCCTGCGATTTTGTATTGTTTGTTAGGCGCTTGGCTTTCAAGCGTTCGCATGTTATGCAGTCGGTCGCATATCTTAATGAGTATAACACGGATGTCGTCGCTCATTGTTAGCAGCAGTTTCTTAAAATTTTCGGCTTGTGCAGAAGCTCTATCACCGAATATTCCGCCAGATATTTTGGTGAGTCCGTCTACGATTTGTGCGATTTTTGCGCCGAAAATATTCTCGATATCTTCAACAGTATAGTCGGTATCTTCAACCACGTCGTGCAGCAATGCAGCGCAGATACTGGTGGAACCCAGTCCCATTTCCTCGCACGCGATTTGAGCAACGGCGATGGGGTGCATGATATAAGGTTCGCCCGAGAGTCGTCTCACACCTTTATGCGCCTCTCTTGCAAAGTTAAAGGCTTTGGTGATGATTTCTTCTTTTTTTCGGTGTGGCGAGGCCATATAGGTTTCTAGCAGGTGTTTGAACGCCTTGTTCACCATCTGTTCTTCCGTTTGTTCTCTTTCTTTATCTCTCGTAATTTGGTCTGACATATCGCTGCAAGTTATGTAAATGAACCTATTGTGTAATGAAAATGAACGTTTATTAGCTGTATGGAGTTTTAAAATCGGGTGTTCAAGCATGCGTTAGGCATTGCTGCCAGTGTTTATGTGCAGTGTTGTTATCCCGAAATATCGTTCTATTTGTTTGTTGGGTGTTGCCCGTTTGGTTTTATTGTTGCCCAGCGTGTAACGTCAAAAGGAGTTCGGCCAGACGTGTTGCATAGCCAAGCCGTGTTTCCAAGGCCTCGGTTGTCTATCTGACAGAACTCCTTTCATGTGCTAATCCTTAGTGATAAAGGACGTTGTATGCCTTTATTTCACTTTTAGTTTCTTTCCTGCTCTGATGCTCGAACCACTGATTTTGTTCAGCTTTTTAAGCTTCTGCACGGTGGTGTGGTTGCGTTTTGCAATTTCAGAGAGTGTATCTCCGTCTTTAATCATAATGCTCTTTCCACCTGCGCTATTGCGTTCGCGTCGTTCGCGTTTGCGTCTTTCTTTTTTCGATTCGTGTCTTCTGCTTGAACTTCTGCTTGAACTCCTCGAAGAAGAATAAGAAACAGGAGCTTCGGCCACCTCAACTTCTCTTCTCTTAGTGGGTAAGTCTTCGCTGCTGTATGCAAATATCTCTTCTTGTTTGTCGATAAACTTGTTTACCATGCTAGCGGGCAATCGAAGCGATGCAGGTGCAGAAGCTCCACACACAATATCTTTACGGTATTGAGGATTGAGTGCCTTTATTTCGGCAACATCTATGCCTAGCACGCCAGCCACTTGGTTAAAGTGTATGTCGTGATTAACAACCACAGTATCGGTCTTTATCGGTAGAGTAGCCGTCATGGGGCAGATATTGTGTTCGCAATAATAGTTCATGATGTAGTTGGCTGCGATAAATGCCGGCACATATCCTCTTGTTTCTTGTGGCAAGTAAGGATAAATCTTCCAATAATCCTTTTCGCCTTTAGCTCTATGTATAGCTTTATTGATGTTATCAGGACCAGCGTTGTAGGCTGCAATAACCAAATTCCAGTCGCCGAAGATGCGATAGAGGTCGCTAAGATAATGAGCGGCGGCGTAAGACGACTTTGCGATGTCGCTACGCTCATCGATTAGCGAGTTTACTGTTAGACCGTAGTGTTTTCCAGTGGCCAACATAAACTGCCAAAGACCAGTTGCGCCAACTCTTGACACGGCTCTAGGGTTAAGCGCCGACTCGATAACGGGCAGGTATTTCAGTTCTAGAGGCAATCCGTAAGCCTCAAGAGCTTCTTCGAAGATGGGCATGTAGAAGTTGCTAGCCCCCACAACATAGCTCACCGAGCGACGAAGTTTGCCACTATAGCGGTCGATAAACTTCTGTACAACTTCGTTATAAGGCATTTCAATAACCGATGGTATTCTACTAAGCCTGTCGATATACACCTCTTTGGGGAAAGTGGGATTCACGTTAGGCATGTTACAATCGGTTGCAGGCCTGAGATATTTCTCCGCATTGTATTGTTTGAGCAGACTATCAAGTTCGTAGGTCATGCCCTCTGGCAAGTCTATCACTTCGTTTTTGCCGTTTGCTGTAGTCACGGTGATTTCCTTATCGTCTTTGTTTTGCTGTGCGAATGCGGTTGTTGCACAGCCCAACATCACGGTGATTAGCAGAAAGTTAACTCTTTTCATGCTGTATTTCATTGTTCTTATTGTTCAATACTATAGGTGCTTATGTGCGATTGTTGTGTATCAGAATGTGAGACTGCAGTGCAAACCAATGGCCGAAGGTTTAAATGCCATGCCCGTTGCAGGGCTATTCATTACGGCAGGCTCAACTCGAAGCGACAAATCATCAGATATATCGAATTCGGATAGCGATGCATCTACATAAGCATCAACGATAGAGAGGGCATAAACGCCTAACAAGCAGAAGAAACTAAGGTCGCGCCAACGGCGGTATTTGTCTTTTCTGCTTTTAAAGATGTTTTGGTATTGCGTTTTGTTCTCATCGGTAATTCTTGTGCCCAAGTGCAAAAACTGGTTGTAGCTTTGTGTTGTTGGGTCGGTGTCCATGATGTCTTGGTAGGCTTTTGAGTAGTCGCGAAACATCATATTGTTCCATTGCATGGCGTAGACACAACCCACAAAACCACCATATACCAATGGTAGTTTCCAGTATTTGCGGTTATATATTTGTCCTGCTCCAGGCAGAACGATGGCCAGCCACATAGCCCGTTTGGGATTTGGGCGCCATGCATTCCAGTCTTTTTTTTCCTTATGCTTCTGTGTTTTTGGCACGAGCATGGTGTTGAGGCTGTCTTGTTGGTATGCGGGCTGGTTGTTGTAAAGTGTTGTTGTGAGCGTGTCGCCCTGTTCTTGGGCATTCTTTGGGCCATCGAAGTGTCCTTGTGCCATGGATGCAATGCAGCCAAAGGGCGCCAACAAGGTCATCGTCAATAACAATTTACAAATCTTCACGCTCATTTTATCAACTTTATGTTTATTCTTCTTTCAGTTTGTCGAACGTGGCCATGATACGTGCCAGTTCTTCTTCGTTGGCAAAGGGGATGCTAATCTTACCCTTACCTTTAGGCGAACAGGTCATTTGCACCTTGGCATCAAGAAAGTCGCAAAGCCTTTGTCTAATCCTAGTTACCTCTTCAGACATAGGTGTTTTTGTGACAATAATTTTCTTTCCGCTCTGAATGTCTTCGCCATTTTTCAGTTTTTGGGCCAGTTCTTCCACTTTTCTCACCGAGTAGCCGTGTTTTTGTATTTCGCGGAAGAGTTTAATTTGCAGCGACGGACTGTCTATGGCTAGCAGTGCGCGTGCATGTCCCATGTCTATTTCTTTTTTTTGCAGAGCCATTTGCACTTGTGCCGGAAGTTTAAGTAGGCGCAAATAGTTGGTGATGGCTGTGCGGCTTTTTCCCACTCTCTCAGAAACGCGTTCTTGCGTCATACCCTCTGCAGAAAGCAGATGTTCGTAAGCCAAAGCAATTTCGATGGCATTAAGGTCTTCGCGCTGGATGTTTTCCACCAGTGCCAGTTCCATAATGCTTTCGTCTTTGATGGTTCGGATGTAGGCAGGTATAGCTTGCAGTCCAGCCAATTGAGATGCCCGCCAACGTCTTTCGCCGGCAATGATTTGGAATTTGTTTTCCGCAACCTGTCGCAGGGTAATGGGTTGGATGATACCAATTTCGTTAATGCTATTGGCAAGTTCTTGTAAAGCCTCCTCGTCAAACTCTCTTCGAGGCTGATTGGGGTTAGCCTCAATCTGCTCAAGTGGAATTTCGTTGATGGTGGAGCTACCCTGTGGGCGCACGCTTTCGGTTGAAATCAGTGCGTCGAGCCCTCTGCCTAAGGCGTTAAATTTCTTATGTACTGCCATTTAGAAATATTCGTTTATGATTGACATATAGACAAGTCGGCGATGTTTTTTACTTGCTAAGCGCCTCGGTTTTAGGCATCTCGTCGAGCTTGTAGTCCATGTCTTGATAGTTGTAGGCAAGGCGTTTTCCCCATTTTCCAAGTTTTGCAAGGATGCTGTGGGAAACGCCTTGTCGTTGTTTTACTTTTTGTGGCACACGTGGTATGTCTTTGCGCTTTGGTTTTATTTACCACGTTAGGCTTCTTCGGCCTTTTAGCCTGCTTTTATCGTAGCTGGCTATAGGTTGTTGTGTCACAGCGTTGGGTCGTTTGTGCAAAAGGCGTTTTAGTTGCCTTTCTCCACAATTTCCTTTGCCAAAGCCAAATGGTTTTTACTACCTGTCGACTCAGCGTCGTAAAGAATAACGGGTAAGCCGTGGCTTGGGCTTTCGCTCAGTTTAACGTTGCGTTGAATCACCGTTTTGAATACAAGTTCCTGGAAATGGCGCTTCACTTCGTCGTAGATTTGGTTGGCCAAACGCAGACGGCTGTCGTACATTGTGAGCAAGAAACCTTCAATTTCCAGCTTTGTGTTAAGCTTGCTCTTAATGATTTTGATAGTGCTGAGCAACTTGCTGATACCTTCAAGCGCGAAATATTCGCACTGCACGGGGATGATAACCGAATCGGCCGCAGTGAGGGCGTTAACGGTAATAAGTCCCAACGATGGCGAACAGTCAATGAGTATGTAGTCATAGTCTCCCTTGATGCCGTCGAGCAGTGTTTTAAATGCGCGTTCACGGTTTTCGATGTTGAGCAGTTCTATCTCTGCACCTACAAGGTTGATATGGCTAGGGATGATGTCCAGACCGTCGATGTCTGTAGTGTAGATGGCGTCGCGTACGTCAGCATGGTCTATGATGCATTCGTAAAGCGAGCATTCCACATCATTCAAGTCCACTCCAAGACCACTTGAAGAGTTTGCTTGTGGGTCGGCGTCTACCACCAACACGCTTTTTTCTAATGTAGCCAATGAAGCAGCAAGGTTAATTGTGGTGGTTGTCTTCCCCACACCGCCCTTTTGATTGGCTAATGCAATAATTTTTCCCATAACCTTTTTTTCCTGGTTGTTTTTAATAGAATGCAAAGATACATATTTTAGACGAAAAAGCACTATATTAAAGCTTTTTTCGTACTTTTGCATGTAAATATTTAGGCTTTGCCAATGTTGTGAACACGATTTGTAAATACATTTCAACGTATTGTTTACGGTTGCCTGTTAGTTTTTTTAGAAAAGGTTAACACATTGGTTCTTAGGCTCTGTAGGCGATGTCTGCTATCACACTTTTGCTTGTAAAAAGGGCTTTTTGCTGGGGTCTGAATAATAATTTGGGAAATAAAAAGAAGGTGAAAGATGGAAGTAAAGAAACCGCTTATATTAGTATCTAACGATGATGGCTATCATGCAAAAGGACTTCGTTCGTTGGTGGGTATGCTCACCGATTTTGCCGAGGTTGTGGTTTGCGCTCCCGATGCTGGTCGTTCCGGTTTTGCTGGCGCCTTTTCGGTGGCAAAACCCTTGCAGATAAAAAGGCGAAAAGATGTGGCGGGCGCCACGGTATGGTCGAGTAACGGCACGCCTGTTGACTGTGTGAAACTTGCTTTTAGCGAGTTTTTCGCTCAACGCCAACCTGATATTATTCTTTCGGGTATTAATCATGGCGACAATGCTGCTGTTAACGTGCACTATTCGGGTACGATGGGAGTGGTTATCGAAGGTTGTTTGAAGGGTGTGCCATCGGTGGGTTTCTCGCTTGCCGACCCCAATGAAGATGCCGATTTCGAACCTTTGCGCCCTTATGTGCGTGGCATTGTAAAGCGCGTGTTAGCCGAGGGCTTGCCCAAAGAAGTGTGCCTCAATGTTAATTTTCCACGCACACAATCTTTCAAAGGGGTTAAGATGTGTCGAATGAATAGGGGAACATGGGTGAACGAATGCGAGAAGCGAACTCATCCGCATGGTTACAACTATTTTTGGATGGCTGGATATTTTCAAAGTGATGAGCCTCAAGCGACTGATACTGACTACTGGGCTTTGAAAAATGATTATGTGGCCATTGTTCCCACACGTGTCGACGTTACTTGTTACGACTCGTTGCAACGTATGAAGACGTGGGAAAACGACGACTGTTTAGTAGAAAAAGAAATACAGGGATAGTCTTTGTATCGTGGATGGTAAATAATAGAGTGGAGTGGGTTAAGACGTAAGTGAAATAGTGGCTATATACTACACTCCCGTTCGCTACTCGTTTTGTCTTGTTGGGTTGCGATTACCGCTCTTAACTGTCAACGGTTGACCACTCTTTTAATCCTTGTAGGTTATTAGTCTATTCGATTTTATGGCAGTTAATGGGTAGCTTGTCAACTATATTTAAAATTCTATGCGTTATTATCTCATCGTGGGAGAGGCCTCAGGCGACCTCCATGCCTCGCATCTTATGCGTTCGTTGCAGGCAATAGACCAATCAGCAGATTTTCGTTTCTTTGGTGGCGACCTTATGACAGCCGTAGGCGGAACGCGCGTAAAGCACTTTAAAGAAATGGCATACATGGGATTTATCCCTGTGTTGTTGCATCTAAGAACCATCTTTCGCAATATGTCTTTCTGCAAAAAAGACATTGTGGAGTGGGCGCCCGATGTGGTAATACTGGTGGATTATCCTGGGTTTAACCTCAATATTGCTAAGTTTCTGAAGCAGAACACCACGATACCCGTGTATTATTACATATCGCCGAAGATTTGGGCGTGGAAAGAATATCGCATCAAAAACATCAAGCGTGATGTTGATGAGCTGTTTTCTATTTTACCTTTCGAGGTGAATTTTTTTGAGCAAAAACATCACTACCCCATACACTACGTGGGAAACCCAACGGCCGACGAAGTGCGTAATTTTCTTTCCACTTATCATGAAGGGTTCGAACAGTTTTGCCAAACCCACAATTTGCCTACAGATAGGCCCATATTGGCCTTGCTAGCAGGCAGCAGAACGCAAGAAATTAAAGACAATTTGCCTGCAATGATGCAGGTGGCTGCACGCTTTCCGCAGTATCAAGTAGTGTTGGCGGGTGCGCCTTCTATTGCCGATGAGTATTACCAGCGGTTTATTGACGGAACGCAAGTGCGTTTAGTGAAAAATAAAACCTATCCGCTTTTGGCTCATTCCACTGCTGCATTGGTTACTAGTGGTACAGCAACGCTCGAGACGGCTTTGTTTAATGTACCTCAAGTGGTGTGTTATAAAACTCCTGTTCCTCGCCTTATTCGTTTTGCTTTCAACCATATTATAAAGGTTAATTATATCTCGCTCGTTAATCTTATTATGGATAGAGAGGTGGTTAGCGAGCTGTTTGCCGACCGTTTTACTGTAGACAATATCTCTAATTGCTTACAAGCACTCTTGCCTGGGGGCGAGTTGCGTCAACAGATGCTTGATAATTATGCCCAACTTCGTCATATCTTGGGTAGCGATGTGGCGTCTGATAATGCCGCAAAGATGATGGTTGGCTTGCTTAAGAAATCTGAAACGGGTGATAAAAACGTTACTGCACTCAACTAAATCACTTTGTTTGGCGTAAGTGTTGGGGGGATGTAGGAGTGGTAAGGCTAATATCAACTTGTTGTTTTCTTACTTTTACTTCATGCCAAGTGTTCTTACATCTGCAAAAGCACCCTTTTTAGTGTGTTGTTGCTTGCATCTTTGCCTTTGCCAGTTAGCAGTAGGTTTTGTTTGTTGTATTTAACTCAAATCGCTTATTAGACCACAATGTTTCTAGAATTCTTGTTTGGATGTTGTTTCCTGACATCTTTTATTTTCAGGTCTGCATCTTGCTTGTCTTTGAAATTTGACGTAGCCCGCTATGCCTGCGTTACAAATATAGGCAATCTGCTCGACAATAAAACAAAATCTGTTTAGACTCTAATGACCTATTTGGCTTTAATTCGCGCTTTATGTCATGCCAATTGATGCGATGTGTTGTAAAAATAATGTACTAAAATTTAACATTGTGAGTGTCTTCTCTGGAAAAAATCCGACCGAAGGGCGTATTTTTGCTTGTATTTTTAAAGTTTGTAACTTGCTGGTTTACTTGTGTCTGTATTGATTTGTGGTAAATGCGCTTGTATTTGCATGCAAATAGGGTGCAAGGCTCACGAAGCTAAAAAAGCACACTTGTAAAACAGCTGTTCGTTGTTTGTTATTTTTCAGTTTAATGATGGCGTTTTGTTTATGTTTTCTGAGTATGTATTGCCATCAAGTGAGCCAAATAGTGATAATAATTACTTGTTGTGAGTGATTTGTTTGATTTATCTATCATAATGATAGTGCTGTTGAGCGCGCTTTTTTTCTCTTAATCGTGCGTTTTGCATCATTTAGCATTGTGTTTTGCTGCATTTAGCCTTGCGTTTTGCTGCAGATAGCACTGCGTTTTGGTGCTAAATGCACTGCGTTTTGGTGCTAAATGCGCTGCGTTTTGCTGCATTTAGCAAAGAAATTACTGCGTTTAAGTCTGCTAAAAGGTGTATATTTTGCAATTTCCACCTCTTCAAAATTGCATTTTTATGTTGTTTCGGGCACCAAATGTGCGCCAATTTTCTTAAAAAAGAAGTGTTAAAGCGCAATAAATGACAAAAAGTGGACCTAAAAGGCAAGTTGTTGCGTTGCGGTTTTTGTCTTTTCTTCGCATTTTATATGTGTTTTACGTGGTTTGTTTGTCTAGAATGGTTCGGTATGTAAATGGGTGTTTGTAAAATAAATTTACCAGTTTAACAAATGCGTACTATATATATAATAGAAAAATACTAGCATTAGTGTTTTGTTTGCCAGTATTTGTAATTAAAATAAGCAAGCATTGTTATCCCCACGAAAAGAATTTTTTGCTACTAAAATCTACCAAAAGACAACACAAATGTGTAATGCAACGAATGCCAAAATCATCTTTTGTTGTTGGCCTACGCGCACGAACACATGCTTATTACTATATGCCTAATCAGGGAAATAATATTACAGAATTAAGGTTGCACGAAAATTAAATTGATGTAAATGTGCATGTTAAGTGTGTTTGAGATGCACAGTGTAGCCACGCTTTTAGCGCTTAGTACCAAAGAAAAGCGCAAGCTCACAGCATTGCGAAAGATGTCTGGTAGGGGATTTCCTTTCGTGTTTAGGGAAAAACCTTTTGGTTGGGGGCGTATTTGCGCTAACTTTGCAATTGTAAAAAGGGAACGAAGGCCAAAAGGCATCTCCCAAAAAAGACGGCCACGGCCTCCACAAAACTACGAGAGAGAGAATAAAATCAAAGAGACTGCGCTGGTCTCCAAAAAATTAGAATCGAGTTATAAACATCTTTAAAACGAACAATTATGAAGAAGCTATTATTAACCCTGCTTACGCTCTTGGCTTTTGGTTTTCAAGCTAAGGCAATGAGTTTCGAACAAGCACGGCATCAAGCCCTCTTCCTTACAGATAAGATGGCATACGAGCTGAACCTCACCGACGACCAGTATGAGGCAGCCTACGAAATAAACCTCGATTATTTGCTTAGCATCGACCATTATGACGACCTTTATGGTATCTATTGGCGCCGACGCAACCAAGATTTGGGTTATATTCTATACGATTGGCAATATAGGGCTTACTGTCAAGCCAATTATTTCTACCGCCCACTGTATTACGACACTGGTTATTGGCGATTCCGTATTTATGCTCGCTATCCTTATCGCGACTATTACTATTTTGGAAGACCAACTTTCTACAACACTTATCGTGGAACAAGCAGCTGGAATATAAACGGCGGCGTTAGTAGATACAGTGGAAGACAGTTCGGAGGCTCACGCAGTTACGGTATGCGAGATGGTTTCCAACGTGGCGATTATGGACGGGGCTACAGATTTGGCGGATATAACGACAATGGTTATGATAACTATGGTTATGGTTACGACTCAAGACAATGGTCGAACCAAGGTCGCGACTATGACAACTATAATAGAAGTTCCTCGTCACGACGTTCGGGACGCGATTTTGGATACGGATACGACAGGGATGACCGTTACGATCGCCCAAGTAGCACCAGGAGCACAGCTCGCAGAAATCGTGATTACAACGAAAACTATGGTAGCGGACATTTTGGCGGAGCACGTTATTACAATGACTCAGGAGCAGGAAGTTCGGCAGATGTGCCAAACAACACCTTCAGTCCTAGTCGCTCGCAAGGTTCACAACCATCAACCTCTGGCCGTTCGTTCGGCGGAAACACTGGTGGTTCGTCTTACAACAACACACAACAAAGCGTAACGCCCTTCAATTCTACACGCTCACAGGGCTCGGGAGGTTCAACACCCTCTACTTCAGGTCGCTCGTTTGGCGGTGGTGGTAACTCAGGTTCAACTTATACGCCACATAACAACAATGCCAACCCACAAAATGGCAATTCGGGTGGTGGCCACTTTGGCGGACGAAGATAAACATTAAATAGGTATAGGGGCTATGCCATAGGCCCGTAGGTTAAGTAACAGGGTGGGGCGACAATGTTGGCCGCTCGCCAATAGCCCTCCCTCACCACTTATCCTCGCTAAGGTAAAAGATTGATTTAGGAAAAAATTCTCAAATAAGGTATAGCATTTTGAAAGTAAAGATTATAGGATACGAATAAAGAAAAGAGAGTTGTTAATGATAGACGGTATGCTTTGAGATAAAGCATACCTTTTTTTTTGCATGTAAATTGAGCGAAATTCGCTCTAGCAAATGTAGTTAAGAAGGGTTTAGGAAATGTATAACGGTGTGAATTGTGCTGTTGCACACCTTAAAAGTTTATTAGCGAATAGAAAGCATAAGGCTAAAACCTAAATTCGAGTACCTTATAAAAGTATTTTAAACAGATAAGCAACGGATGCGTGTACACACCATTCTCCCTACAAGCACGCGTGTCTTCGCGCAATAAGGTTAGTCGGCTACCCACATTCTTGGTGCTAGCGCCACCCATACGCATCGTGACAAAAACCATGGGTAGGTATTTGGTCTTGATGTCGAAGCGTTTGAAAAGTCTAACCATCATTTCAAAGTCTCCACCTATTTTATAGTCGGTTTTGTAAAGTCCAGCCTTTTGAAACACTTCTTTGCGAGCATAGAATGAGGGATGAGCCGGCATAATGCCAAAACGAAGCCACCAAGGGCGAAAACCAGCCGAAGAATAATATCTAACACATCGAGAAAGGTTGGTTTCGCGCACAAAATGCACATCGCCATAAACAGCATCGATTTTATCATCTGTAAAGGCCTGTGCCACCTTTTCAATAACATCGTTGTCCGTAAAGAAGTCGTCGGAATTTAAAATGCCCACCACATCGCCAGTAGCCATGTGCAAACCCTTATTCATGGCGTCGTATATGCCATTGTCATTTTCGGAAATCCAACGCATTTTGCCTGCGAACAAAGGTTCAAACTCGCGAACAATATTGAGCGTGTTGTCTTTGGAAAGTCCGTCAACAACAATGTATTCGATGTTAGAATACGACTGGTCTAACACCGATTGCATACAATGTGCAATAGTTGCAGCACTGTTAAAGGCCACTGTTATTATGCTTACCTTCATAGATGAATTAACTATAGCCTTAAACGAAGAATGTGGCGTCTTATTGCATGATACGATGTAAGATAATCAAAAAGTGTAAAATTAGGGCTTAAAACTTGCAGGTGATAAGATTATTATGTAATTTTGCAAACTAATTCATGGCATTTCGCCATGCCCAAAGCGTGGAATGTTGCAGTGTTTAACAAAACAACAGAAGCGCGAAAGGCATAAAATCGGGGTTGACTGGATT
Source organism: Hoylesella shahii (assembly GCF_937990675.1). NCBI lineage: Bacteria > Pseudomonadati > Bacteroidota > Bacteroidia > Bacteroidales > Prevotellaceae > Hoylesella > Hoylesella shahii. The sequence continues at coordinate 41,179 of NZ_CALKQY010000013.1, forward strand.
TGACAGCGGGATGAAATGGTATGTAAGCACGCGGAGCGTAGGTGGCTGGCTCCATAATCCCAGTTATCAAAAATTTAATTGGCGAAAGAAATTACGCTCTCGCTGCCTAATCGAAGTATAGTAGATTTCGGGCTTTATTCCGTTACAAGGTAATGGAACGAGACATCGCTCAGAGGCTGTTGTTCCGAAGCCAGCTGATAAAGCGGTGCAGATAAATCGGAAATAGTTTAGTGAGGCCTCGCTCACTAGATAAAATTTTAGGGGATAAGGCATTGGTTGGTGGTCCGGGTCTTGCCAATGCACGAAAATCGCAGGCCGGAATAAGCGTGTAGAAAGCGTATGGTTTCCCTGTTTGGACGTGGGTTCGAATCCCACCAGCTCCACATTACGTACTCTTAATAAGGGTAAAGCAAGATTGTTTAACATCAGGTAATCGCTATAACTGTAATAAGTTATGGCGATTATTCGTTGATGGCATGGAGTGCGAATCATGTTGGGGCTAGGTATAAGGCATAAGATTCTAAGAAATACAAGCTTATACTAATAATACCTATAAATAAATGCGAATTACGAAGATGAATAAGATAAACGAATTTATTAACAGTGGGCTATACGAAACGCTTCTAAAAGCAGTACAAGAAAGGAACGTTGAGATTGATAACATAGTTCCTTTTTCGTTGCTAGATTATGACAGGGAAAGATTGGTGGCTGCTCGAATTGAGATTGAAGATTTAAAGGCATTACTAAGCACAAACATGGAGGAAGCTATATCTTTTGTTAAAAGCAAAATGCAACTTGATTTTGATGAAGAGGACGAATATCCGGTGGGAGAAGAAGTAATTGACGATGAAAAGCCTAGAACAATTAACGAACTTCCTTATTATAAAAACTTCTTGGTGGCTTTTCTAATCGAATACTATTTACTGAAAATACAGCCTAAAGAATTGGGTAAGTACTTAAAGAGAATACGCATTGCGCATGCCTCGAAATATGAAGGTAGGTTAAAAGAACTGTGGAAAAATGTATTGTGAGTTGTTGCTGTAAGCTAAAATGTTTTCTGCCAGCAAACATTTTAGCCTACAGCAATCACTCAATTTATAGATATTGTGCATAAAGGTTGAGGTATTCTAAAAAGCGTTCTTCTTTGTTGAAATACCGTACAATGTGTTGTCTACAAACATCTTCGAAAGTTGAGGCGGGTTGTTGGCATAGGCGTCCTATCTCGATGGCAGCTGTTTGTATGTCACCTTTTTCTATAATAGCCCCAGTTTCGAGTGTTATAGCTTCTGTGCTCCCCCCTGTTTTGTAGGTCACCACAGGTGTTCCGCATGCCATTGCTTCGAGATTGGTTGTGGGAAATGTGTCTTCCCAGGTGGGATTGAAATATACATTTGCTGCAGAATACAGTGCACAAAGCTCTTGAATGTTGTCTGTTCTATTGATAGCAATAATGCCAGCTTGTGCTGCTAATTGTTGTTCAGACTTACTTAATCCAACAAGAACAATACGAATGGATGGGGGCAAGAGTGATGCGAGTTGAAGAAAGTCGGGCAAACCTTTTCGGTACCAATTGGAGGCTAGGCCCAAAACGATGGCGCAATGTTCAGGGATGGCGTATTTCTTTTTAATCCAGTTTACTTCCGTTTGTTTGCTAAAAACATCCGTATCAATACCATTATATATAAGGTGTGTGGGTGTGTGCTTGAAAAACGACTGCTGTAACTGTCGTTGTAACCATTGGCTTACGGGGACAAGTGTTAGGTGTTTGAGTGATAAGAATGTTTCTTTCTTCTGTTCGAAGTTGCGATACGAACGATCGGTTAGCCAACTTTTGGGGTAAGCATGCTTTTGAGGACACTTCAAACAGTGAGTTTTCCATTGTTCGCATCCGCAATATTCGTAATGGGCACAGTGCCCGGTAAAGGTCCAACAGTCGTGTAGAGTCCAAACCACAGGAATGTTGTTTTGGGCAAGATATTGAAATAATAGCGGATAATTAAGATAATAACCGTGAATGTTGTGCAAGTGTACGATGTCGGGTTTTATTCTTTCTGCGTATTGAATCAATTCTGCTGTAGCCTTTTTAGACATCAGACCGTGATTGTCAAACAGTCGCGAGCTAATGGCATGGTGCATTTCATCCCATCTACTACCAATGTGAAAGAGATTAGACGCACTGGGGTTGGCCCATCTTCCGTAAGCGATGAAACTTTGCCAACCTTGTTTTATAGCAGCCATTCCGATTCCTTCAGCAATTTTTCCATGAGAACCCCAGTTGGCAGTGATGTTTATTTGCAGCAATTTTCTCATTTGTAGGTTTTGTTGCAACTGATGAAATAGGTGATATGATTAATAGGCCAGAATGGTTCGAAATGTCTACGATTGATTACTTTACCATTAAAGGAAAAGTAATGTTTGTAGTTCGATTGAGAGAACACATGCTTATAGGTATTGCATGCAATGTCTATCGACAGTTGGTTAGCATGCGTAAGTCTACCATAGGGAAAGGCAAAAAAGTTGCAAGGCTGTTGAATTTGTTGCTCAATCACCGATTTACAATTCTCTATTTGGTAGCGAAGCGTTTGCTCATCGTTGGTATTAATCATGTAATGGTCCATGGTGTGGGCACCAATGATGTGCCCACGTTTGGCCAGTTCCTTTAGATGCGACCATCGCAAAGGCGTCTTTCCTTCGGTAAGAACAACATGATTATTAAAATTTTCGATGTAAGAAGCGTCTCCATCCACATAGTTGGGGTTCACAAAGAAGAGTGCGTTAGTGCCAAACTCCTCCAAGAGTGGAGCAAAGATGTCGTAACACTCCATAAATCCATCGTCGAAAGTGAATGCCACAAGCGGTTTGTGGGGCTGTTCTTTGCGCATTATGCGCTCTACAGCCTCCTCAATTTTGATGAAAGAAACCTTCTGCGACAGCTCTTGTAGTAAGGTTTTAAAAGTGTGTGGCTCGTTTTCGTGGGCAATTCTGTGTCCATTCAGAATGTGAATACCTGGGGCGGGGGTTGCCCAAGCCCCCAAAACGTTAAGCACTTGTTGTCTAACAAAGCCACGTAGACGTTGCGAAGGGTTGGGGTTATACATCATTTATTACCTTTCTAATAATTTCCGTTTGATAATGAATATTCCATTTTCTATCTATTTCGTCAAAAGCCTTACGCCTTGTTTCGTTGCGTTTGATGGAGTCGACACATATCCAGCGTTCAATTTCGCGCTTTAGGCTTTGCGGATTGCCTTGTTCGAAGAACGAACCCGTTTCGCCTTGACGAATAGATTCAAACTCTGGCATTTGATAAGCAAAGTTGTTATGGGTAACAACAGGGCATCCAAAAGTGAGCGAATGAATGGCTGTGAGGCCAACATTACCAGGCGAAACGCACACGTGTGCATTGTAAAACAGCTGTCCAAGAACCTCATCATCATAGCATGGGCCATACATCCAGATACAGTCTGCTACGTTTTGGGTTTCGGCATATTGGTCGATACGAACTTGATCAACATCTTTTCCAACGAAAACAATATTGACGGGGCGACCTTCTTGCTTAAGTTGTGAAGCGCAATCTACCAGCATTTCTAGCTTTTTTCTCTTTTGTATTCTTCCACAATAGATAATTGTAGGGTAGTCGTTAACGAAATGTTTGCGATAGATGTCGTTGTGGATAAGTCGCTCTCGTATGGCTCGTTCGTTGTCCGAATCTATCGAATTGGCGATGCAATACATCTTACGCCTTGGTATTCCCTCTTTCTGCATCAGGGCAATGGCGTATTCGCTGTAAACCATCAACGCGGAATGCAAGGAGAAAAAGAGCTTTTTTATCAGTCTTTTTATTGTTCCCTCTCTGCCATACCATCCATGCGTCCATGCAATGGTTTTCTTTCGGGTGAGTTTTGCAAGCAACAGTATGGCCCACGACGAAAGACAAAAGGGTTCGCCGTCGATGATATAATAACGATAGGGCTTGAAAAGCAACCTTACCGAACCCCTTTGCCAATAAAACGGACCGAAGTAAACGTTTTTCAATGTCTGGCGATAGCCTTCCAGCTTGGTATAATCGAACTTCTTTATTGGTGTTGCTACTTTGTTGCCCAAGTAAAAATGGCACGCAAATATTTTCGCCATCGCACTGAAGACGGGGAAACGGTAGTGTGAACCTATGTTTGTAATAAGACAAAGCGATTTGGAAGTATCCATCTGTTAACTTGTTGTATGCAGAACTTGTTATACGTATAAAGTCACTGTTATCGGTGATTTCATTTAAAGGTTTGTCGGCTGCTCATACTTTGGGGCAATTTCTATAAGGGAGTCTCTCTTAATTGACCCAAGTAGAGAGCTTTTCCTAGACACACTATTGGTAATCAAGCGAATTAACAATATGATGTTGAGGCTAAAACCAACGTTATGTCCAACAGGATAATAAAGAGCATTCGTCATTGCATGGGGTGGATTAAGTGGGTGTTTTGTTCTTGACCAGTGGACTTTCCACCATCAGCAGGATAATGAGCAGAATGAACATTCCACTAGACAACAAGGTTGTGAATATTGACGTGTTAAGCAGAAAGGACAACGTCGGGAGAAAAACAACGAAGAGATCTTTCAGTTCATACCTAAACGCTATTGCGTTGATAAATTGTAATAACACGAAGAAGAAGACACCTATAATAACAACACCCGACAATCCCCAAGCCGCTATACCATCTGTTAAAAAGAAGTTGGCATTGGCGTTTTGCGTTCCATGTGCAACAACAACACCCAACGGAACGTCATAAGGATAGGCGTTGGTTATGGCGTTTACAATGTTGATGTGTGAATAGTGCGTATAGGGATGCTCACTAAAGAAATGCAAGTAGAACTGAGACAGCCAACCCGCCACACAGACAGTTCTTAAAAGCACAATTGCACCAACAACAAAAAGAATCTCGTTATCTTGGGCAAAATAAAGCGCAAATGATATTATTACCGTGGTGACAATTATAAGCGAATGCAGTCTTTGGGATATGGTTTCGTGCTTTAGTTGCACGACAAAATAGAGCGCAACCAAGACAAAGGGCATAACGAAGGTTATCTTTTGCATGTCTACCATGAACAAGAGAATGTAGCCGAACAGTATGGCAAGCGCCTTAAGCCATTTTTTCTCTCGCAGATAACAAACCAATAAGAATGGGTAGAATGCGCCCGAAAGCCATCCTTGAAGATAAGCGATGAAACCTCCGCCACCGTTTATGGTCTCTGAATTTTGGCTGCGTAAGTCGTATAAGACATCAGATTGCGTGAATATGTTGACAAAATGCATCGACTTCATCCTCGACGACACGAAAATAGCCGTAATAATCAAGGTGATGATTTCAATCCATCGAAAAGATAATGCAGGCCGTAGTTCTAGTGGTTTGAAAAGATTTCGCCAACTTTCCATCCCAAAGTAAATAATGAAAAACAAACACATTACGCAAGTGTAAGAATAAAGGCTGTAAGCATCTATGCCGTTGGTGACGAATAAAGCGTGTATAAATGGGATGTAAACCAACAGATACAAGAAAATGCAAAAATAAGAAGACATACTCTTTATGCCCTTATACAGAGTAAAGGGAAAGATTGAGAATGTTATCCACAACATCTTTGGTAGCGGTTCCATTTCAATATAGTCTAAGCCCATGTAATAAAACAGCTTAAAGACAAAATGCTCGAACATGAAATTATAGGTCAGGATGTATACTGTTATACATAGCATACGTCCCAACAAACTGTTCGCATCCATTATGTAACCTATCGCCTTTCTCATAACTCCCATGTGCGAAATATAAAAAAAAGAAGTGCAAGGATACAAAGAGGAATACTTCTAATGAAGTCTGACAAACTAAGATGTACAAGTCCTAACACTTTCCTAAACATGAGCGCCTTTATCGTTGCGCATCCTACGGAATAAGAAATCAGTATGGTTGTAAAGCTGTATCTGTAATTGCAGGCAAACAGAATGCAGCCAATACCGACAATGAAATACAACAGTTCGTAGCGTAAAAGTATGTGCTGCTTATTTATTCTCCTAAAAAGGGGGATGAGCGGTTGCGTAAGGATTGTAGACATTGCCCAAAGCGATAGGCATATCGACATGCTACCTGCCTCGTGCCACTTGTCACCTAAGAACCACACAATGAGTTTGTCGCCACCTAGACAGATAAAAAGGGTTGGAATGGCAGACAACATGAGGGTGGCATTAACTACTTTTTTAGTAACATGTTTTATTTTGTCCTCGTCTTCAGTGTCACAAATCTCTTGATAATACACCTTGCCTACTGCCGACCCGACAAACGACATTGGTAAGAGTAACAGTTGAAGTATGATGGAATAACATCCAATGACGCTTTGACTGAAAAAGGCAGATAGAATTAACAATGGTAAGTTGAATGCAGCAAACGACAATGCGCTTGCTGGGGCATCATACAAAGGGAAACTTTTGTTCTCGATGGCGCATTTCCTCATCGATAGAAACGAGATGGGCTTTGTTTCGGGCATCTTGATTTTCATCAGAACAAATGCGACGAGAAAAAAAGCCGTTATTGCTTGGGCAAGAACAGTGCCCAATAACAGTCCGTTGACGACAGATAGGCCGATAACTCCAAACATGATACGAAAAAGTCCTTGTGAACCACCCTGAATAATGTGGTTAACAGACAATGTGGCGTACTGTTCGTGTCGGTTAATTACATTATAGCATACTGTATATAGAATAAAAAAGAACAAGTATACCATTAACAACGTGAACGAGGGAAAACTATTGAAAAAGGAAATGTCTAACGACTTCCCTAATACAAACGTTGCACCAATCAATAACGTGGTTGAACAGCCAAGCAAAAGACATAGGGCAACAATGTTCTTTTCTTCTCGGCGGTCTATCTTAACTATGGCATTCTCATATCCTAAGAATATAAGAACGGTGACAATCGATATGAACGAAGAAAACACTCCCCACTCACCGAAATCTTCTTTCTCGTATAAACGCGAAAGAATAGGCGTCACCAAGAATGGTAATATGTACATGATGATATTACCAAACGAGAGCTTTAGCATGTTGCCAAAAGCTTTGTTCTTCCGTATGTCGTTTAACTTACTGTTCAAAATTGTACTTTGAAGGTGATGGCACATAATATATGGTGACGCCTCTACGTCCCAATTCAAGCATTTTCTGCAAGCAGGGGGCTGAATGGAACACCTTAATACTCAAGTTAGAGAGCCTAGTGTGCTGATAACAGTCAGTGGGAAACTTCTTAATTATTCTTCCTTCCCTAGACCTCCGCTCCAAATTTCCCTCTAGGCAGGTGTATTCTTTCACTTCGCCAGAGGACGTAATGTAGCGGTAAGTTTTCTCTTCTGTGAAAAACTGTGCCCAATAAGGATGTTCTTTATACAGTATGGCCTCAACACAGTGTACGAATGTACCAATATAAAACTTTGGAAGACCGATGGAGAACACTAGTGCGTTGAGCTTTGTCATTCTATACCACGGCGAAAGCTCATCCCAACAGTTAGTGCTCTTATGGTGGTCTTTAGTGAGCCATTCAGCATATTGTCCCCATGCACATACCGAATGCTGCACATTGATGCTGCGAACGACGCCAGGGAATGTTCTAAATGTTTCTGCCAAATAACCAGCCTTGGTTGGAGCTGTCGCTTTGTCGAAGATATAATTGGCATCTTTCTGAAGAAGAGGGTCGGGAAATGCAGGCATGAGGAGTGTGCCTTCTTGAGTTAGCACTTTCATAACGGCAGTTATCAGTTCTTCAGCTGTGCCCTTATAGTTATAAAACTCCATCATTGAGGCGTGTATGCAAACAACACTCCCTTTTTTCATTCCTAACCGTTGCATCTCTCTTACGATGTCATTAGCCGTGTAGTTTTTGTGGTATACCAGCTTCCCTATTTCCTTATGCGTCTTCTTTTTCAGCAAAGAGAAGTCCTTGATGCCAGTTATACCCTTAACAAATAAGCCTAATCGAGTTATTATGGAAACCCCCATACTAATCAATTAAATAGTTTGCCAAGTTCTTTTCGCAAGAGCCAAAGCGATTGCACGACGAAAACCAACAGCATTATTGTTAGAACAAAGAACATACGCTTGGGGCCTGCTGGTTTAAGAGGAACTGTCGCACCCTTTAATATGGTGAAAGCAGGTGTATTTTCTTGTACTTTTGCTTTTGCCGATTGGAATTGTGTAGCTAGCGAGGTATACGTGTTAAACTTAAGTTGCATGTCGTTCTCCAAGTCTTCTCGCTTTGCCCGGAAACTCTCCAATATCAAATCTGTGTTTGCGTCCGAGTAGCTAGTATATAGCTTACGCGACTTTTCATATGCCAGTTTAGCCTCCTGCACCAATCTTTTATAGTACTCCATGTCATTGCGCGCCTTAGTTGTTCGATACTCGGTGATGAATGCTTGAAGTTTATTCCTAACAGAATCTGCAAGGGTCTTACAGATTAGGGGGTCTTGCGCTTGTGTCGTTATCGTAATAACCCCATTCTTCGAGTCCACACTTAGTTTTACAGCATGGCGTATCTGTTCCATTACAACACTTTGTTCTTTTGTTAAGTTGTAAGGGTTAACGGCTGTTTTCGGCAACACCTCTTCTTTCTTTTTCAAGAAAAACAGAGCATATTCCCACCATGTTTGCTTTTGCCTATTAGCGAGATAGTCGTAATAGGAGGTGTAGATAGACTTGTCTGACGTTTGAACAGGAATCGTAAATAGGTTCGAAACAAACTTGTTGTCTTCCAACAACGAAGGGTAAAGCAATGGAGTGATGGCGTCTTTTGATTGTATATCCGAAAGGTCTATTCCCAACGACGACGCAATACTTCCCAATGCTCCCCCCTTGCCAGGCGTTTCTATTTCAGGTGCAAGCTTTGTATCCGTTTCGTAATAGCGAGGATAGTCGATAATAAACAGACAAGAAAGGATAAAGGTTATTGACAAGACTTTTGTGTAGCTTATCCTTTTTATCCATATCTTTCTGAACAACGAGCGTAGGTCTACTACATTCTTATCGTTTTCCACGTTTTCCATATTGTCTATATAATGTGTATTGTTACTTTATCAAATTCGCAATCGTGGCTATCAAAGTTGCTAGTCCGGCCATTGTTGTTCCAACGGAGAGCCATTGGGTTAGTGTCTTACCATTGTTCTCGGGCTTTGTGGGCACAATAATCTCGCAACCGGGAAGTATTTTGGCATTATGCCCCATGCGAGCCACGGTTCCGTTCATGTATATGATATAGGTGTTGCTTTTCTTTGCTCGGTTTCCAAATCCGCCTGCTTGGTTGATATACCATGCAGGTCGGCGACCTTTCTCGTAGGCCACGGTGTTGGGATACATTACGTTGCCGCTAATTTTTACTGTTCCGTTGTACTCGGGCACAATGAGTTTGTCGCCTTCGCGTAGCACCAAGTCGGCGTCGCCACCTGGTTCTGCCAATGCTTTCTCTAGTTCTATGCCCACATAGTACGTGTCGCCAAGGTCAAGACGTTCTTTCTCTAAGGTGTCTTTCTTGCCGTTTTGCATGTCTGCCAGTCGCAAAACGGTTTCCATGCGTAGTCTTTCGTCGGGGGTAATGCGTCTTTCTAGCCGCGCTCCGCGAATATAAGCCAAATCGGTTACGCCTCCTGCTCGCTTGATGGCATCGCTAAGACGTTCGTTTTTGCTCGTAAGCGTGTAGGTTCCCACAAACATCACCTGTCCTTGCACCGAGATGTTTTTCTGTATGTTGTAGCCTGGGCTTTTTCTAACATACACTTCATCAAATGGTTGTAGCGTAAAGCCTGCTTCTCCGTCTACCACAAAACCGTCTTTTAGGGCGAAGGTGTAGGTGCGCGAAATCACAGAATCGGTGCTAAGGGCTTTTGGGTTTACTATACGGCGAGCCACATCCACCTTTGTTGTTGAGGCCGACTCTTTCAAACCACCTGCCTGTAACACCAGGTCTTCTAGCGTTTCGTTTGTTGCAAACTTATAAATGCCTGGATACATCACTTCTCCATGTATGGTTACGGTTTGCTGTTGCATCATCTCGCCCTTTGTGGGAACAAACAGCACGTCGTTTTTTTGCAGGGGGATATCGGCTACTTTGCCATTCATGATACCTTCGATGTCAACTGGTATCACCTCTAGGGTGCGGTCGGCGCGCATGCGATGCATCACTGCGCGAGCCGTAAAGGCTTCTTCTGTAATGCCTTCTGCGTGTTCTATCAGCGTGCGAACGCTATTGATAGAACCGCCCACCTGGTACATTCCAGGGCGGAACACGGCTCCTTTCACCTCCACCATGTTTGAAAAGCGTGGTAAGATTGAATCTACACTCACCGAGTCTTCATCTGCGAGATGGAAAGTGTTGAAATCGAACTCGTCTACATTAAACACTGAGTATTCACGTCCTGTCTTTCTCACCAGTCTAACAGCCTTGGTATAAGCATCGCCAGTAAATCCTCCAGCGTATTTTAGCAGTGTTCCAACGCTTTCGTTACGTTTCATTTCGTAGTACATTGGGCGTTTTACTTTACCCGTTAGGTTCACCAGGCAATCGTAGGCACCAACCACAACAACATCGTTATCGGCTAGTCTTACGTTTCCAGTTAGCTTTCCGTTCAGTATATAGTCGTATATGTCTACCACCGTAACCAGTTTGTTCTGCCTGTACACTTTAATATTGCGAAGTGTTCCAAGGTCGTTAATGCCGCCTGCCATGTACAAGGCATGGAAAACCGACGCGAAAGCCGATAGCGTATATGTGCCGGGTTGTTTCACTTCGCCCATAACGTTTACCATGATGGTGCGTGTTTGGCCCACTGTAAGGCGTACACGCGAACTACTATAGCGCGCCCCTAGTGTTGAACGCAAGCGAGCATTGGCCTCGGCAACAGTTAGTCCGCTTACCTGTACTGGTCCAAATCCCTCAATTATCACATCGCCATCGGGCGAAACGGTTGTCTGTTCCGATTTTTGCGATGCGCCATAAATATCGATATGCACGGCATCTCCAGGTCCTAAACGATAGTTTTGGGGTGTGGCGATGTTCATGTTAGGCTCAAACGAGAGGTCTTTGCGGTTAAAAATATCTCGTCCAAACACTTTTTTATGCATCTTGCCCACGAAGAGTTTTAGTCTTTCACGTTCAAATAAGGTGGTCGAGTCGGGCATAAACTCGTCCAACTCTAGCATCATTTGCTTATGTTCGGTATTGTTATGTGTGGTGGATAGTTGTTTGCGCTCGTTTATTTGCACGCCCTTTACCATCATGTCGTTTTTCGTTTCGCTTTTGTTTTCGCCGTTGTTTTTTCGCATACGGCCTTCTTCCGTGGGTATGCCCTTGTCGGTATTGTTACTCACCTGGCCCAGTCCCTTGTTTTTTGCCACACGTTCGTAAGCAGATTTCACGCGCCTAATCTGTTGTATGTCAACTCCGCGCTGCATCAATTTTGTTACGATTTGCGTTTGTGAAGTTCCTGCTTCGTGTTCTTTAAGCACAAATTGCATCACCTGCGAGTCGGTCATTGATGATTGTGCCCTTAGCCCTAACGAGCAAAGGGTAACTAGCAGCACAAGTAAAACACTTCTTTTCATCTCCCGTTTTTATGTTTTTTACCTCATTGTGCAGTCTGTGCCATAGTTTTTTTTGTGGCTGATGCATTTATTGTCAGCACCTTTTATGGCTTCTGTCACAACGTTTATTTTGTTTGTCCTGATTGTGATGGCGCTTTATGGTGTGCAAAGATGTTTTCTTGCTTGAACTGTATTGCAGCCTAAGTGCCATTTTATAAACTCTTGAAAAGGCGTTTTATTACATTCTTTTCGCCTTAAGATTGTTTTTGTTATTGTTTTTGTTGCTTGTGGATGTAAGGCAAGTGGCATGTATAGGCCATGTTTGCTTGGTTTGCAAAGGTACGAAGAAAAAGTTGCATTCTTTTCTTTTATGCGTATTTTTGCCTTTTGTTATCCACTGGTGTTGCGTTGTTACGCCTTTAGAACTTAACGAAGTGCAGTCTGCATCTGCGCGAACTAAGAACCATGCGCGAACTAGTGAGATTGTCTATTCTGAAATGTTCGTTCAGGCTGTTTACACCGTAGTATTTCAATACGTCTGTGTTGATTATAGGCTGGTCTCCATGTTCGCGATCGTATAGATAGGGTTGCGAAAGTAGCAAGCTGTCTCCTTCTCTTTCAAAGCGCAACAGGCATTTTGATACTCTGTCGTTAATATCTTTCATCTCGAGCAGCTTATGTTGAAAAGCCCAAAATATGCGCATGCCCTCTATTGTGTTCACACCAGCCGTGCCGATGGTGTCTATTTGTTGTAGTCGCCAATAGCCGTCTAGCTTTTTGTTACGCGACATTTCTAATTGGCAACTAGCAAAAAACGCCAGTGTTATAAGTGTCATAAGGGTCATTGTTGTTATGCCCTTATTCTTATATATGTTGGTTATTATTTGTTGCATATTGTTTGTCTTTGTCTTATTTAAAAGAGTCCTTTCTTGGCCACGGTTAGCTGTGCACCCCATTTGTAGCCCAATATGCGTCCCATGTCGGCCCCAAGGGCTGCTGTAACTTGCCATTGATTGCGCAGTTGATAGCGGGTTTCAAGCAGAAGGCTTACATTATATTCTTTTTTCTCAAAGGGGTTAGCGTAGGTGCCAAGTCCGTTTTGGTAGGTGGCAAGTAGGCGATAACTCAAGTCGTCTGTGGGCTGTCCGCTTATGCCAAGATGCCAAGCCACAAAGCGATTGTTGGCTACATTGATGTTGCCATTGGTGTTATAGAGTGGCGAACGATAAAGGGGGTTGCCCATTACCTGCCCCCAATGTTGCCAGCCCGTGTATATATAGTGGTTGTAATACTCGTCTTGTCCGCCAAGGTGGTCGGCAATGGTAGCGGTATGGTCGTGGTAGATAGGCCCACTTTGATACTTGGTGTAGAGATATTCGAGTACCAACCCCGAAATCCATCGTCCGTATTTAAAACTCAACTCGGTTCCAAGCATCCAGTCTTTAAAGTCGTACATCAAAAATTTCCGCTTCTTTTTTTGCAACCAGTCTTCGCCTGTTTCGTAGCCATCGTAGTCCAATTGTAGCATCGACGAGTGGTCTTCGAAGTATTTGTCGGCATAAATAGAAAACCGCCATGTGTCTGCATCATAATTTACCCTTGCTAGCCATGCACCCAGCTGGTTGCCTTCGGCGTTTTGATAGGTTGTTTCGCCCACGTCTCCACCGCCTGGCAAGAATGCTTTCCAATACGATTTTAGTCCGGTTCGTCCGTGTATTGTCTTCACTGTGCCATCTGGTTGTGGTGTGTAAGATGTTCCGCCGAAAGTAGAAGCCATCTCCAATCCCAGCTCAAGTGACATGGGAGCAAAGCGTTCGGGGTTACCAATCATCAAATAGCCAGCCTTGCTGTGAAAGAGTACGTTTTCGGTGTATTGACTTTGTTGGCCCGAAAACTCCTTTTGCCATTTGTCGTCGGTGGTTTTACCATATGCCACATGTCCTTTTAGGTGTAGCCAGCCATTGCCAAAGGGCAACATCCAATAGTCTTCTAAGGCTAAACGCACCTGTGGTATCGCGCGAGCGTTGATGCCCAGCAACTGTGATCCTGTGCTTAGTGTCTCATTTTTTAGTTGCATATGATGGCGTTTACTGCCAACGGTGAGCGTGGCGTAGAGCCAACGTGCCTGCACAAAAGCTTGGTCTACCACCAGTCTGCTTGTGAAGCCATGCGTAAGGGCCACATTAAGGCCATAGCCCACGGCCCATTTTCGCACCGAGTCGGTAGATAGTGGGCGTTCGATGCCCGCCATAAGGTAGGCGTTGGTTTTCTCAAGCGAACTCAGTCCGTGCTTGTTGGCATTGAGCCAAAGGGGTGTTTGTCCGCTAGAGGCTGTTGCTTGGGCTTCTACTGTGTAGCCCAAGTCTTTGCCTAAATTTATTTTTCCGTGTTCGTTTGTTTCGCGCCACACCTGCGCTTGCATGGCAAATGCGGGCGTAAGGCATGCCCAAATTAATACGGCGAATTTGTGTTTCATATTATATTTATAACGCACGATGTTTGAAGTTATTTCATTATTCTAGCATTATTTTGCTTTTATAGACTTATGGCGCTAGTCTTGGGTTGTTTTTTTCTTGGCATATTGTGCCGATAGTGCCTTTTTCGTCTGTGGGTGTAGGATATAGGCTTATTTTTCTATACCTCTTTAACCTTCTGCAGTGAGTTTTAGTTTAAAAAACTCCAAACCGTTTTTATTTTTTTTTGTTTTCATTGTGTTCATGTTGTAGCATGGGTTTTATCCAAAAGCATCCCGCTAGCGAGATAATACCACATATAAAGGCAGCAAGAAAGAGATTGTTGTAGCCCCACCACTCTTGTAGCGCACCCGAAAACATGCTTGGAAGCATTTGACCTAAGGCCAAAACAGAAGTGAGCAGCACCAGCGTCACTGGCTGGGCTAGTTTGTTGGCTAAGGTTTTCAAAGCCTCGTGGAAAACACTTAGCACCATTCCTAAGCCCATTTGTCCCAAAAGAATGCTGATGGCGATGACTCCCAAACTCGTTGGCTGCGTCTCACTAAGCGCAATATAGAATGCATTGGTGAACAACAGTGCTGCAGATATTGGCAAGATGCATGTAGCCAAGCCTTTCGTGGTAATGAGATTTTTACTAATCAAACTGCCAGCAATAAGTGCTACAACGCCAACCGTACCAAAGGCCAACCCAAATTCTTGTGGCGAAAGTCCTAAACCGCCGTTGTGGTTGGCATCAACAAGAAAGAGCATCACCACCTTAGAAGTGAGTGCTTCGGGAAATAAGAAGATAAAGGTGAAAAAGAACACGGCCAACAGCTGTTGACGGGTGTGCTGTGTAAATAGCGTTTGTACTTGCTCTTTTACCTCCATCCATCGTTCGGTCATCTGTTCGCATCGCTGTTGTTTGCGTAGAAGGTGGATAGACTCGTTGTAAGGGGTGGGTAATGCTGTGCGATGCCATAGCCAAGCAAGAATAAAAAGGCCTGCAACAGAATAGAATACCAAACTCCACGACAGGCTTATGCTGTTGCGATAAAGCAATTGCAAGTTGCCAACCACCATCACCAAGAAGCCTTGCACAAAGATAAAGGCTAGCAAGCGGAATATGCCTGGCATACCTGCTAACCCCGTGCGCATGTCTTTTCCTAGGGTGTCGTGGTAAAAAATGTCGGCTTCGGTTTCGTGAATGGCTAAAGCAAAGGCTAAAAGCACTAGAAAAAACAATGTGCCTTGCAGCCAATGGGCTGTGGGTATGGTGAATGCTACGCCGCCTAAAGCCACGCCAAGCATTAGTTGCATGGCCACAATCCACCATCGGGGGGTGCGTATTAGTCCAACAAATGGCGACCACAATGGGCGCAATAGCCAAGGCAGAAACAACCAGCCCGTGTAAAAGGTTATTTCTGCATTGCCCAATCCCAGTTGCTTATAAAGCAAAAGTGCAAGTGTGGCGATGGCGGCTTGTGCCGTTCCTGTGCCTATATAGGTTGTAGGCAGCCATCTCCATGGGGTTTCTTTGGCTGTGGTCATATGCGGTGTTGTTGCTTGATACCACCTGCTTTAGCAGGATTGTTTGTTTGCACTTTAGGCGTTATGCTTTGTGTGCAGATTGCCTTTGGTGTTGGCTTTATTGCAAAGGGTGGGGAAGCACTTGTTGCAAGGCTTCTCCCGCGCCTTTGTGTTGTTTATGGGTAGAGGCGTTTTTGTTCGGCTCCTGGATAGTAGTGGGCCAAAATCTCGTGGAAAGGATAACCTTTTTCGCCCATTACGGCGGCGCCTATTTGGCACAGTCCCACACCGTGGCCCCATCCTGCACCTATAAATACGAAGCGTAGGGGCTGCCCTTGGGCATCGCGTTCGGCCACATCCACCACGAATGCCGAACTATATAGGTGGCTTTCGCTAAGTGCGCGGCGTATTTCCAGTTCTTTTCCCAATACGAGTGTGCGTTTTGTTCCAACGATTTTAAGGCGCGATATTCGGCCGCTTTTCCCTCTTTCAAGCGGTTCGAAGGCAGTAATAAGCCCAAAATCAATGCCCAATTTCTTTTTGAGCAGCTGTCCCACTTCTTCTTGAGTGTATTCCACACGCCAGCGATAAAAGTCGGTTGTGGTTTGGTCGAAGTCGTTTAGCACCTGCGAAAGTACGCGTGCATCGTGGGTGTTACAAAATGCGTCGGGGTTAGAGCGTATCCAATCATCGCTATTTGACTCGTTGGTTAGGTCTACGTCTACCGTTGCGTTGGCATTGTCGCGCACCACTTTAAGGTAGGGTTTGTCTTCGTCTTCCCAGCAATAACGATATTCTTCAACCATTCCACCACAGCATTTGCTAAAGCGGGCGTCGCATATACCCTCGTCGGATAACAACACCAGGCCACGAGTGGCTTGCACTGCCTCTGCCACATGTTTGCTAGTGGCCTTGGTTATGCCTTGATATCGTTGGCAATGGTCGTCGGCGCACACGTCGAAGAGCGTGTGGTCTTCGCGGTCGTACCATTTTACAATCTCGTTTTCGTTCATCATGAATGCCGATGATGTGGCCGAAGCAGCTGTTTTCTTGTCGCGATTTTGTATCTGGGCAAGCAGCCAACTGCGCGAGATAACTGCATGAGCCTTTAGTAATTCGGGACTAGAGGTGGCGCTCATTTCGCTTGATATCACACTTTCAAGATAGTCTTCAACCGATAGTTGGTTGATGGCCACAATTTTGTCTCCGTCTATCACCAGTCGTAATGTTCCCTTAAAGGTTTGTGTTTGTTGTTGTTCCCAGTGGAAATTCACACCAATGGTAACATTATGAAGCGAGAAATTGGCCTCTGCATGGCAGGGTTGGAAGGTTAATTGGGTGTATTCTTCTCCATTCCATACAATATGATTATTGCTCAGGCTTACTTTCTGTTGGCCTTGTGCTTCGTTATCGTTTACTTTATAGGCTGCGTTAAGCACGAAATCTATCTCTTTTGCGCTCATGATGCCCACCGATACTTGGGGCGCTTCATTGTATTTTAGTTGCATGATGTGTTGCGTTTCTGGGTTTATTAATTTGTGGGGTCTACGAGAATAGTCCGTATAAAGCCGTAGACGAGGCTTACTAGCCGTAGTCGCGCTTAGGTGATTGGCTTTTTTCTCGTTGTTGTCTATATCTTTTTTGTTGGTGTAGGGTTGGTTTTATGGGTTGGCCACCTTTTGTTTCACTTCTTCGAAGGTGTTTTGGGGCATGCCCACCTCTTTAAATAAGGCCTCGAGAAGGGGTGTGTCTAGGCGGTCGAAGTCTTCTTTACGTGGTGTAATAATTAGTCCGCCCATATCTAGTGCCCCAGGACTGATAAGCATTTGTGCATCTCCTTCGGCCGAATAGCAGGCAGGGCGATGCTTGTCGCGGGGTATTACCACGGTGATAAACATATTGTTGTGGCGCCATTTAAGGATGTTGAACATGGGTTCGGTTTCGTCTTCACGTTGCGGTAGGGCTTGGTAAAGCGTTTCAAACAGTTGCGCGTCGGTATCGGCATTGTTGGCAATGATGGCAAATGCCGGACAAGCATAATTAGTGAGGGCTGCTAATTCAGCGCCATCTTGGGCCACGAGCAACGTTTGGCGATTGGAGTAAAGCATATCCCAGTTGTCGCGCACGGGCAAATGGCTACCCATACCAGCTTGCAAGTGCATGTGGTCGGGGGCAGAAGCACCGCATTTAGGGCCATTATAAAACACGGTGAGTTGCTCGAAACGGTCAAGAAGTTGTCGCATCTTATCGTAATGTTCGCGAATAAGTTGCGGTTGGTGCATTTTTGCGGGTATGGTGAAATGCAGTGGCAGGATGGGGAAGGGGTTAACCAGTAGTTCAAAGTCGTTGCCAATGGGTATTTGCGTTTGTACCTCTGGTCTATTCTTCTCGCATAAGAAGCATGGGCGTTGTGCCAGTGCTGCCTTATCAATCTTTGCACTCGTTGAAACAAGGCGTGCAGGATTGCATTGCACGTAAAATGGTATGCCTGCGCAAGTAACAGCCTTGAGCAATACGCCTTTAAGGTCGTTAAAACGTTGCTTGGCGTCGGGCCATGCTTGTAGTTGTTCTTCAAAAAAATGGTTCAGCGTGTTGTCGCTTTGCACCTCTGTGGCTTTGGTTGTGCCTTGGCCATCGTTCATTTCCATATTGGTAAATATACAGGTTTAGTTATTATTGAATGCAAACTTACAAAAAATAAACGTAAAAAATGCAAGTCAATACAAGATTAACGATTTTAGCGATGCCTATATTATGGGTTTTTGTTATTATCGGGGGGCTTTTTATTTATGTCTAGATGGTGAATTGTCTTTGGCAAGTGTTTGTTTGGGGTGAACATGTGTTCGATGAATTTCGGTGGGTTAGGCGCTTTGATGTTTAATGTTTATCGCTACTAAGTGGTTGGCGTGTTTTTAATTGAAGGATTTCTTTTTAGTAATCCCGTTATTTTAAGCTCTAAGTTGTTTATGGTTTGTTGTGTGTAAAATAATCGGTGTAAATTTTAACATTGTGAGCGCCTTTTTTGTCACCAAATGTCCATCGGCGCGCAAATAATCGATTCTCGCAAGGGTTTGTTTGAATAAAAAGATGGTTTGCGAATAAATATCGACGAAACGGGTTTTCGTTGAAAAAAGCTGTGTTTTTGGTAAGAATTTGGGCTAAATGGTGCAAAACGCCTCGCTAAATGCACCAAAACGAAGTGCTAACTCATGCAAAACGCAATGCTAACTCCTACTAAATGCAGTGCTATTTGCTGCAAAACGCAAGACTAAATGGTGCAAAACGCAGAATAAAATGCAATATTTTGCGATTTATGAAAGGTTTTTAGGGGTTGTAGATGGCATAAATATACGCCTTTTAGGGCTGAAATGCGGTTTTTAAAAGGCCTTTTAGCTGCTAAAAGTGGTTTTTAGGCCGATGAAAATTGGTGAACAAACGCGCAAATAGAAAGCCAA
Organism: Hoylesella shahii; assembly: GCF_937990675.1. Taxonomy (NCBI): domain Bacteria; kingdom Pseudomonadati; phylum Bacteroidota; class Bacteroidia; order Bacteroidales; family Prevotellaceae; genus Hoylesella; species Hoylesella shahii. Next base: position 60,213 of record NZ_CALKQY010000013.1, read on the forward strand.
AATGGTGCAAAACGCAGTTGCTGTGCTCAAAATTGATGTAAAAATAAAATACGAAAGACTGAAAAAGGAGTAAAAAGCATGTTTTTTAACGTTGTTTTTTGCTAGAAGGGGCTTGTTTGGAGAGTGTGTTTTGTAAAATAAAAACACCGAAATTAACAAAGTTAGTGAACAAGATGAGTTTTTAAAACCAAGGGCTATAGTCTTGTGTTTTGTTTTGGGTATAGTCTCATCTTGCATCTTTTATTATGGTTGGTTGTTTTGTCAATAGTTGATTAAGATTTTATATGCCATGCCATCTATTCGTAATAAGTGCGATTGTTGTTAGGGTTAATGCCCATTTGGGTTTAATGTAAAATTGTTTATCCCTCAAAAATTTAATGAGAATATGGCAGTTAAAGGCTTAATTAGGTTAATAGCAGTAAATTTGTGCTGATAATATTTGTGTATTCTGTTTAAAATTCTATAACTTTGCAAGTGGGGAGATATTGATATTTCTCACGCGTATTTTAAACAAACAAATGCGATGTGCTTATTATGAGAAATGGTTGCTGTACTAACACTTTGAACATGCCACAAGTGGTTTATGGCAATTGCTGTGAAATGGTTGGGTTTGTGCTTCTTTGAAACGGGGCAACCATGAATAGCTGGTCTAAAATAAGCACAGCCAGTTAACGCATCTAAACATCTACTATTAAAGCCTAGAAAAACTGGGTAGGCATTGGAGACACAACCATGGCACAACTAATTAACTTTGGCGGAGATGTAATTCGCATCAATAGTCTGAAAAACATTATCGAGTATTCAACAAATGGTGGTTGCACGTGGACCACTCGTTGTAGCGATGCTTCGGTAGGCACGTTTATAAACCTTAGTGTCTTTAGAGGAGAATTGCTAGCTTGCACCTCAAAGGGTGTTTATTGCTCACAAAACAGTGGTAAAACGTGGTCGGCTCGTTGCATTCTTACTTCTTATGGCTCATTTTTCGACATCTTTGCAGATGGCTCCAATCTGTGGGCCACAACAAGTAGGGGATTATATTATTCTGTTAATAGTGGGCGTTCGTGGTGTCCACGCTAAATAATGGTGTTTATAATAAATTGGTCTGTTGATTGTAAAAATGCCAATAAACCAATGTTTTTTATCTAGAGAAAAGATTTTAATGTTTAGCTTTTGCCAACATCAATAATCAGCGAGGGCAGTTTGGTGTTATTTGCTGTTACATTGCCCTTGGTTGGGTGTGTCTTGTATACGGCTAGATGGCTAGTGTCTTTGCTTGATGTTGCAACATAAGTTAAAATTCTGTCTCAGATAGCGGTTTTTACAGATGCGGTATGCAGGCGCTTAAAACTTTTTCCCGCCAGCAATCTTTAAGAATGTGCTAGCCAAGATGCGTAGGTCCATCCACCACGAGCGGTGTTGCAGGTAATAAAGGTCTAGTTCAAGACGTTTAAGCATTTTATCAATGGTATCGGCATAACCATTGTAGAGGGTGGCATAAGATGTTACGCCGGGGCGAAGAGCGTAAAGTTGTTCGTAGCGGGCATCTCTTTGCATAATCTGGTCGATGTAAAAACGGCGTTCGGGGCGCGGACCAATAAACGCCATGTCGCCAATAAGTACGTTCCAAAGTTGTGGCAACTCGTCGAGATGATGCTCGCGAAGAAACTTACCCACGCGTGTAAGGCGGTCGTCGCCATCAACCTCAAGCATCATGGGCCCGTTTTCTTCGGCATCCATGCGCATCGTTCTGAATTTATAGATAAAGAAAGGTTTGCCGTTTCGGCCTATACGCTCTTGTGTATAGATAACGGGTAGCCCATCGTCAAGCCTTATGGCAATGGCACAAAGCAAGATGAGGGGTGAGAAAATCACAAGGCAAAGAGCCGAAATAATGAGGTCGAATATTCTTTTCATGCGGCAATTTTCAATTCTTTACGCTCCACCTTGCGTGTAAGCAATAGCTGCATCACGGTGAAAACAGCAACATCAATCAGAACGATGGTTGTTATCGAGATTGTAGTAAACAGCAAAAGGTTTACAGCCACGTATGCCACGGCCAAGCCAAGAATACAGATTAGGGCTTGGTGTTGGGTCATTCCCAGGCGTATGAGCTTGTGGTGGATGTGATTTTTGTCGGCATTAAACAAAGGTTGGCGTGTGCGAAGCCTGTGGAGTATTACGCGAACGACATCGAAAACAGGTACAATAAGCAGACTATAGGCCAACATAAAGCGCGTTGGCGATCCAGTCATAAGGGGGGGATTGTGCATGGCCGACTTAACAAAGAGGAAACCTAGGATGAAGCCTAAGGTAAGACTACCCGAGTCGCCCATGAATATCTTTCGGTTTTGTTCGGCTTTTCCCCAAATATTATAGCGCATGTAGGGTATCAATACGCCAATAAGCGACACCACAACAATGGCGTAAGGCACCAATTGCGCATGGCCGAAGATAAAGCAAAAGCCCATGAGCGCGAGCATTGCCAAGCCACCAGCAAGACCGTCGATACCATCGATGAGGTTAATGGCATTATCTATAAAGGTGATAACAAACACGGTGAGGGGGAAACCAAGCCAATAAGGCACTTCGTGGATGCCCAAAAAACCATATAAATTGTTGATGTATAGTCCACAAAGGGGCAGTGTGCAGGCTGTAATTATCTGCACGGTGAATTTAATGCGTGCGTTAAGTCCAATAAGATCGTCGACAACACCGATGGCATAAACCAGCAGTAAGCTGGCCAAAAAGGCCACGCTCCATAGGCTCACTTGTATCTTCGATTCGGTGAAGCCTACACTCATCACGCCAACTGCCACAATTATCGACAAGGTAATGCCAGGAACAAAGGCCAAACCACCCAGTCGGGGCACAAGCGTTTTGTGCACCTTACGTTGGTTGGGTATGTCGTAAATGTTCTTCTCCTTGCAGAAATTTAATATTCCAGGTATGAAAACAAACCCGAAACATACGCTAAGCAGAAAAGCAACAGCTATTGCCAGTGCTTCGTATATCGTCATAGTTATTATCTTTATTTATGTTAAACTGCCTTTTTTCAATTATATTGCATGTAAAAGGAAAATAAAGTGTTATTTTCATGATATTTTACAGTTGTGCGATGTTTTAGGGTTGTGTTGCTTTTAAAATATCAAGTGCCGTTGGGAGAATGTGTAACGGGGACATTGGGGCATGTTGTTAGTTTGCTGTTGAGTGTTCATTCGTTGGTGAATTGATTGTTGGGTTATCTTTATTTACTGGGTATGGGCTCTCACACAACACTATGGGTTACTCTTGTTTGCATTTATTGGATAGTAAAAAGGGTATTCGCTTCGTACGGTTTTGCTTATCTAATTATCTATTGAGCATTAAATTGGTGAAAAAATCGTGGTTTTTTGTTGCGTTTTTCGAATTTATAGGCTATATTTGCAGGGCTTATACGAAAGTTAAGGCATGCTCCTTATTAGCTCAAAGAAGTGGAAAATAGGAGTGAGTCAAACCTTTTGCTAGCTAAAATGAATTCACAGTAACTAAAAATATTTTATTATGCTTGAACAATTCCAGCTTTATGTAATCATCGGCGTTGCCGTTGTTTTGTTTATTCTATTTTTGTTCGCAGCCTATGTAAAGGCTCCACCTTCGTATGCTTATATTATTTCGGGTTTAAGTCGCGAACCGCGTGTGCTAATCGGTTCTGGAGGTTTCCGTATTCCGTTCTTTGAACGTTTAGACCGTGTGTATCTAGGACAGATAACGGTGGATATCAAGACCGAAGAGAGTGTGCCTACAACCGACTTTATTAATGTGGATGTAGACGCTGTGGCCAAAATTAGGGTGACTCCTAATGCAGAGGGTACGCGGTTGGCCGCCAAAAACTTCCTGAATATGACACCAGCCATGATTGCCGAACAACTACAAGACTCGCTTCAAGGCAACATGCGCGAGATTATTGGTACGCTCGACTTGCGCTCGTTGAATACTGATCGTGATGGATTTTCTGACCAAGTGATGCAGAAAGCGCAACATGATATGGCCAAATTGGGTATCGAAATCATTTCGTGTAACATACAAAATGTTACTGATAAGGAGGGCTTGATACACGATTTGGGTGCTGATAATACGGCCAAGATTAAGAAAGATGCGTCTATTAACCGTGCGATCGCCGAACGCGACGTGAAAATTCAGGTGGCTCATGCCGACAAGGATGCCAACGATGCACGTGTGGACGCCGATACGGCCATCGCTATGAAGAACAACGACTTGGCCTTAAAGCGTGCCGAACTGAAACGACAAGCCGACACAGCCCAGGCTGATGCCGATGCTGCATATGCCATTCAACAACAGGAACAACAGAAAACTATCAATATTAAGACGGTTGAGGCCGAGATTGAAAAAACTAAACGCCAACAAATTCTTTCGCAAGAGCAAATCGTTATCCGACAAAATGAATTGGCTGCCGAGGTAGAAAAACGTGCTGATGCTGAAAAATACCAGGTGCAAAAGAATGCTGAAGCCGATTTGGAACAACGCAAACGCATTGCAGAAGCACAACGCTATGAAGCCGAACAGCAGGCGCAAGCACAGAATGCAGCTTCGGATGCCACTCGTTATAAGCTTGAACAAGAGGCGCAAGGTATCAAGGCTAAGGGTGAAGCAGAGGCTTATGCTATCTTAAAAAAAGGTGAAGCCGAAGCTCAGGCGATGGATAAAAAGGCCGAAGCCTATAAGAAATATAATAATGCAGCTGTGGCACAGATGATGATTGAAGTGCTTCCGCAGATTGTTGAGAATGTGGCGAAACCCATTAGTGCCATTAAAGACGTTAATATTTACAGCGGCGACGGCAATGGAATAAGTGCCATGAGTGGCAATGTGCCTGTGGCTATCAAGCAAGCGTTCGACGTATTGAAGTCGGCAACGGGTGTAGATATGGCCGATATAATGAAGGCTGGTTCTATACAAGCTAAGACAACGAGGAACATTAACCTCAATGGCGAGGCTCAAGAGGTGATAGACGGATTGAAAGATTAATCCGTTGTCGTTTTTGTTTTGCGTTCTTTTGTGGGTTGGCCTTATGGTTGCCACCCGCAAAAGAACGCTTTTTGTTTTATTTGCGGTCTGTTGTGTTTTAAGTGGCTCGTCTTTCTTTTAAGTTTTTTTGTTCTTAATGCGAGTATATCGATATTTCGCGCCCTGCACTAAAACATGACAATGGTTTTAACGCAGCCACTTTAAGGGTTTAATCTCTGCGAAAGGCTGTTTATTCCGTTTGGGGAAGGCCTAAGTCTAGGTTGTCAAAGTCGGCAATTTCCGAGAGTTTGATGAGGTTGTCACGTTTAAACTTAATGATTTTAACTTTATATTTCGCGGGTTCTTCATCGTTGTTGTTCATATTTTGCTTATACACCGCTGTGCGTGTAGAGAAATTAACGTCTTCGATGAGTGAGGATATAGCCCCATTAGACTGGTCTAGGTGGTAGCCAATAAGCTCTATATCGTTGTTTTGGTATCTAAAGATGTATTTCCAAAAGCCGTATTGTCCGTGCGCAAAATGAAAAACCAAGGTGTTGTTCTTCATATAATAGTCGAACACCACATCATCAATTTCGTCACCACCGAAAGTATCTGAAGAGAAACACTTGTAATTCGCCACGGCTAGTTCGTAACCTGCATCGTGTTTTAGGGCAATGATTATTCCTCCACGATTGTTGTTAATGTCTTCTCCGTCTTCATTTGTCTTTATTTTTTGGGGGTCTGTTCCCCAGATAGTCATAAGTTTGTCGGGTTTACCATCTTGATTTACGTCTGCATCAAACTGTGAAATCACTTCATACCCCAAGGGGACATATTCATCGGCCGTTGCCTTTAATGCGGATTGTTCCACGCTGGCTGGCTTTGTTGCAGTCTGCACGATGTTGCTTTGTTGTGCCTGTATGGCAGAATTATGGGTTTTGGATTGCGTGCAGCCCATTATTACGAACACTACAAGCACAAACTTTAGCGTTTTTACCATTGTTGTTGAAGCACTAATCATTGTTGGGTAAGTCCAAATCCAGTTCATCAAAGTCGGTTATCTCTGTTAGTTTTATAAGGTTTTTACGTTTAAATTTCACTGTTTTTACCTTAAATACCTCTTCTTCATCTTCTTCTTCGGCATTTACATTCTCTTTATGCACATAGGTTCGAGTAGAGAAATTCACTTCGGTAATGCCAAGTGTAACCCCTCCTCTGCAGCTATAGCTGTTGTAACCAATAAGTTCGAAGTCGTTGTTTTGGTATCTAAAGATGTATTCCCAATAGCCGTATCGTCCGTATGCATAATTCAAAACCAAGATGTTTTTCTGGATTGAGAGGCTTAATTCGGGTGGGTAATAAGCACAACCGTCTTCGTTTTCAGAAGTAAAACACTCGTCGTTCTCTGCTGCTAACTCGTATCCGCCATCTCGTTTAAAGAGAATAATCAGTCCACGACGATTTCGATTGAGTCGTCCGCGATATTCGTCGTCCACCCATTTTTTAGGGTCTGTGGCCTTTATCATGAGTACCACGTCGGTTTTTCCGTCTTTATTCAAGTCGCCTTCGGTTCTTGAAAACAGTTCATACCCATTTGGTATAAACTCCAGCGGATTAGTTTTCAAGTCTGGTTGTGGTTCGGTTGCGGGTTTACTTACTGTCTGCACCGTGTCTTTGGGTAGCATCGAGCTGTTGTTGTTTACATTTTTGGCTTGCTTGCAGCTGGTTATAAAGGCAAGAGCAAACAAAAAGTAGCTTATTCTTCTCATTATATAGGTGTGCTAGTTGATTACTTTAGATGGATATTTTGCTATATGTTACACCCGGTTTAAGTGTAAGTATTATACGTTTAGCATGCATTGCTTTGTGTATGCTGTTAGTTAATATCTCCCAGTAGATGCAAAGATAAGGCTTTTTCTAGTTTTTACACAAATTTATAGCTGTGTTTTTATGTCATTTTATGAGTTTTCGTAGTGTGTAGAGTGTATTTTAGTCACCTTTTGGTTTGTGGGGTGAGCGTAAGTAATTGATATAAAGCCAGCAAAAGGGTGGGTAGATAGGGGGCGATGTAAACGAAAATTGCACCCCAAGGAAGGTTTTGACGCTTACCTTGAAGTGCAATGCTAAACTGTTATTAGCCTCTCAATAGCCATTTTGTTTACCCAATGCAAGGAAAAGAGCTGCTAGGGCTGTAAGAAACGCTGCGTAAGGCCTGCGTATTCGTCGATGCGACGATCGCGGAAGAATGGCCACCAACGGCGAACTTGCTCGCTATGAGCCACGTCGATATCGATGATGGCGCGTTGTTCGTCGGTGTCGTTGGCGCGGAAAAGCAGTTCACCTTGCGGTCCTGCTACGAACGAACTGCCCCAAAAGTTGATACCAGGTGTTTGATTAGAAGGATCGGGCTCGAAGCCAACACGATTAACCGACACTACAGGTAAACCATTAGCTACGGCATGCGCACGCTGTATGGTGGTCCAAGCCTCGCGTTGGCGCTGCTGTTCGGCTTCGTCATCGCTTGCGGCATAACCAATAGCAGTGGGATAGATAAGCATATCGGCACCCCGCATGGCCATTAGTCGGGCTGCTTCAGGATACCATTGGTCCCAACACACCAGCACGCCTAGTCGGCCAACGCTAGTATTGATGGGTTGAAACCCCAAGTCGCCTGGTGTGAAATAAAACTTTTCGTAGTATGCGGGGTCGTCGGGTATATGCATTTTGCGGTAGATGCCTGCTACGGTTCCATCTTTTTCCATCACTACGGCCGTGTTATGATACAGTCCTGGAGCCCTTTTCTCGAACAGCGAGGTAACAATCACCACGCCATGTTCCTTGGCTAGTTGGCCAAAAAACTGGGTTGACGGACCTGGAATGGGTTCGGCGAGGTCGAATATGTCAACTTGTTCTTCTTGGCAGAAGTACAATGAGTTGTGTAACTCTTGCAAAACAATGAGTTGAGCGCCCTCTTTGGCCAGTTGTTCAATGCCAAGGGCCAGACGTTTCATGTTGTCTTGAATGTCGGCCGTGTTGTGTTGTTGTATAATTCCTGTTCTAATCATTTCTTCTTTGTTGTGGTTTTAGAGGTTATTGACTAATACGCCCTGTGGGAACTGCATGGTGAGGCAGTGCAATGAGCCATGTTGTTTGATAACGGTGCGTGCATCTATGCCCACCACTTCGCGGTTGGGATAGGCTTGTGCAATGATTTGCATGGCCAGCATGTCTTTTTCGGGCTGTGCATAGGTGGGACAAAGCACGGCGCCATTGATGATAAGATAATTGGCATAGGTAGCTGGTAGGCGTTCACCTTCATCGTAAATGGCATCGGGCATGGGCAGTCGTAGCAGCTTGTAGGGCATACCTGCTTCTGTGCGCAATGATAATAGCTGGTTTTCTAAGGCCAAGAAGTCCTCGAATTGTTCGTCGTGACTATCATCACTGCCCACATATACCAAGGTGTTGTTGGGTGCAGTACGCACGATGGTGTCAATATGGCCGTCGGTGTCGTCGCCAATCAGATTGCCATGGTCTAGCCACACTATGCGTTTGGCTCTCAATGCCTGCATCAGTCGTTGTTCGATGTCGTCTTTAGTCATGGGCTGGTTGCGGTGTTTTGCTAACAGGCATTGCGAAGTGGTAAACACCGTGCCCTGTCCGTCGCTCTCTATGGCACCGCCCTCAAGCACAAAATCTTTGTGGCTTTCAAGTGTTCCGTTGAGCATACCATCATGATATAGGTGCTCGGTGATGGCATTATCTTTGTCGGCTGCAAACTTTTCGCCCCAGCCATTAAACTTAAAGTCAAGTAAAGTGTTTAGCACCCTAAAGCCACTGTTGGTGTTGTTGCCCGTAAGGGTTAGGGCAGCATGATCTCTTGCCCATGTGTCGTTGGTGTCGCATTGATGAAAAAGCACGTTACGAAGTCGCTCCATGCCTAAGTTTCTCATCAAGATGGCTTTCACTTCATCGGTGTTAGGTGCCACAATGAGCACTTTTTCGTGTTTGGTTATGGCTCTAGTCATTTCCACAAACACCTTGATGATATCGGGCAATATGGGTGCCCAGTCGGTGTTTGCATGTGGCCACGTAAGTTGCACACCGCTTTGCTCGTGCCATTCGGCAGGTAAATGCATTGTTGTGTCTTGTTCGTTGTATGTTGTCATGCTGATAAATCTGCTTCGTTGTTATTGCAAAGTTAGTGTAAAAAGATTGAAACCGACACGTTTATGAACTTTTCTTTGTATTTTTGTGGTCAATTCATCACTTGATACAACTTATAGAATGCTTGGCGTCAACTCAGTCTTCTCACAGCAACACTTGTGCTTATGCCCCTGTTGTTGTTGAAAGCGCTTTGCACCAGCACACATATTATATAATATATGACGATAGAAATGAAAGACGCAAGCCTTGCGTTAGAGGGTAAGGGCCTGTTTCACAACCTTTCGTTTGTGGTTAATGGGGGCGAGATGCTTTGCGTAATGGGAGAATCGGGATGCGGAAAAACAACACTCTTACGATGTATTTTGGGTTTTCAACCGCTAGACGAGGGGGTAGTTAGCATTGGTGGAACTGAGCTAACAACGCTCTCTGCCGAGTATATGCGCGGCATGATGGCCTATATACCGCAAGAGGTGAGTTTGCCTTGCAACACAGTGGCCGAACTAGTGGGCTTGCCCTACCAGCTAAGGGTGAACCGCAACAAGCGATTTTCTAAAGAAGCGTTGATGGAAGAATGGCAGCGACTACGACTAGATGAGGCTTTATATGCTAAACGGCTGGCTGATGTGAGTGGCGGAGAACGGCAACGAATCATGCTGTCGATGGCTGGATTGCTTGATAAAAAGATGTTATTGATAGACGAACCCACTTCGGCACTCGATGTAGACAGCTCGTTGCTTGTGGCTGGATATCTGCAAGGCTTGGCTAAGCATGGCACAGCTATTATTGCTGTTAGCCACGACAGGGCCTTTGCTGGCCAATGCGACAAGACGCTAACGCTTAAATCACACCAACCATAATAACAAAACCCCTACTTATACAATGAATATTACCATCATCGGAATGCTCCTTGCTCTACTATTGGTGCTTGTTCCGCTTTATTTTTTTCATTATTTCAAAGTGCCTCTCATTCGTTCCACCATCATCTCTACAGTGCGTATGGTGGTTCAAATGTCGCTTATAGGTCTTTATTTGGAGTTCCTTTTTAGCTATAACAATTGGCTGGTTAATGTGCTTTGGTTTGTGTTGATGGTGCTGGTGGCATCGTTTACGGCCGTAAACCGCACCCGATTGCGCATGCGACAGATGCTTATGCCCATTGCTGTGGGTCTTGGTGTGGGGGCTTTGGTGGTGTGCATGTATGCTCTTTTTGTGGTGTTGCGCCTGTCTAACCCCTTTGATGCACGTTATTTCATCCCCATTGTGGGCATTCTTTTGGGCAATATGCTGGGCGTAAATGTGCTGTCGCTAAGTACCTATTATCAGGGATTGCAACGCGAACGGCAGCTGTATTTCTACCTCTTGGGTAATGGTGCCACCCGATTGGAGGCGCTAACGCCTTTTATTAGGCAAGCCATAGAGAAGGCTTTTGTGCCATGTATTGCCAATATGGCAGTGATGGGGCTGGTGAGTTTCCCTGGAACTATGATTGGACAGATATTGGGTGGGTCGACTCCCGACACTGCGGTGCGCTATCAAATACTCATCTCTTGCATCACGTTCTGTGCTCCTATGCTCTCGCTTATTGTTACGCTATATCTTGGCCATCGCTATTCGTTTGATAAACATGGGTGTTTGCTCAATGTGTTGAAGACCGATTAAATGGCAGTTCTTTGGCATTGATGCAGGTCAACTTGGTTGATATGCGTCAAATATATGGCATAAAAACACCAATTTCTCATTAAATTGTTTGCGCGCACAATCTTTGGCCGTAACTTTGCATTGTGTTTAGCGAATATCGCTTTAGGTCTTAATAAGACTGTTTTAAGGATAATACGATGTGAAGACGCATCGAACACAAGATTAAGAAGATAAAAATTAGAAAGGAAAAAGTTATGAGAAAGATAGTAAAAAAAATTGTAACGAGCGATAAGTTTAACAAGTATTGTGTGAATGTGCTCAAAATGTACAATTACGGACGTATTAACATACCCGTGTAACATAGAAAAATTAACGATTTTAGATATCACTGAGGGTGGTCGTTGTTATGCCGAAAGGCTGGCAACGGCCACTTTTTTTGTTGTTTCTCCTTGCTTTGAGCTTTGCTTGCTTGGCTTTTGCTGCGCTTTTAAAAGCGGGTAAGTGCTGTAAAATAATTTGATGTCTCCTGCAAATTGTTTTTTGTTTTTGTTGTTGGCCTGAGGCAATGCATCTAAACCTTTCGATGAAATGGTGCTAAATGGTGTGTTGAATGCGAGCGAAGAAGTGCAACGCGCGCGCTTTTGAAAGAACCAAAGGGCAATAAACAGCACGATATGAGAGGTTTTTTGAGGGAGAAGATGGCGCTTAGTGAATGGGAGTAAAGCATTAGACGATGCTGATGTATGACCTCTTTGCATAGCTTTGGAGAACTTACGCCATCAGCCTATAGCCCTTTAAATCGGCGCAATAGCATGGTATTGGCATTGGGCGATGAAAATGTCCAGGCCGGAGTTACTAAGTATGTGCCATCGGCCGAGGCACTAAACCATTGTGGAAACACTTCAATCTCTTGTGCTGGCATAAAACTTTGGGCCAAAAGCACCACCCGTTGTCCTTGCTGGTTCTCGGCAACATCCACCACAATCTCGGCATGTCCAGGGAAACCTCCCTTTATAAACACATCGCCTGCTTGAATGTCGGCCGACCAACAACGGCCAATGGGCTTGAGCTCTTTACTTAACGAGGCTGTTCCTGCATACTGAAACACAAGATGGAGGTATTGTCTAAACGACTGATAGCTGCGGTCGGGCTTTTGTTTTTTTACCCACGAGTTGTAGTTGCGCACGCGATACCCCTGCGCCCACTTGGCATATTCGGCTTTAAAACCATTGGTGAAGCAGAACTTAATCTTGTTGTATTGGCCCGTTTCCCATAGGTAAGACGCTCTAAGAAATATAATGGCATCGGCACATTGCTCGTTTGCGTTTTTCCCGAAGTCCATATCTACAACGGCTCCAGCATAGTTTCGTGCTTTTAACTGCCCATTATAGTAATGCAAATCGCTACCTTGAGGCTTCAAAGGCAGGTTGCGTAAGAAGTGTGCAAAACTGCCTTCGGCCACACTAACACGCTTATAACCTTGCGGAGCAGGTATGCGGGCTTCCAAATTGTTGGTCTCTGGTTGTTTTTTCTGCTTGGTTTGGGCTTGCATGGGCTTGTTGTTGGTTTGCGCATTGCAGGCCATGAGGGTGGTAATGGCACAAAGTATCAATAGCGTTATGGTTCTAATCTTTGTCATAGGGGTGTGTATTGGGTGGTGTGAGTAGTTAATTTTGGCACACTTTGTAGCTGTTTTATTAACGCAGGTTTCACTTTTTTATTATGTTGATAGTAAGCTTTGTTTATCACCAAATGTCCTTATGAGGTGTAGGCTGGTTTAAAAAGGGCGCAACTTAGTTGTTGTGTTGTTTGTGCCAAGGTTTGCTTTTGCTTTTTGCGCTGTTGTAAATGTGGATAGTGATATTTGTTTTTGCTAGAATAAGCTCGTGTTTAACCCAAATCGTTCATTAGACCGCAATGTTTCCAGAATTCTTGTTTTTGTGTTGTTTCCTAACAAGCTAATTGAATTTTGGAATGTCGCTATTTTGAAAATATGTAGTATATTTGCATCACTTATGATTAAAAGAAAAATATATTATATAGCGCTAATCGCTTTTGTGAGCTTGTCGGCATGTGGCTTGAAGCCATCTAAGCATGGCAAACTGATGGGTGGTATACGTCCTTATGAAGAACAACAAGGCGAGAAGAGCTGGACTGAAGCGCTTGAAAATACATGCGAGAAAAAAGATAAAAACAAACAGAGTGGGGAGCAAATAGCAATAACAGGCGGACTGGAAGTGCCCGGAAAACTAACCGATAGACCCGAACAGATACTGAAACGAGTGGCTTACACGGCATCGTATAACAGCGATTTGCGCATACCTAACTGGGTGGCTTGGCAACTTACAGGCGCTCAAACCGAAGGTAAAAACAAACGCGAGGGCGTGAAATTTCATGAAGATATAGACGTGCCTGAGCCTAGAGCTGTGGATTTTGACTATGTAAGGAGTGGTTACGACCGCGGACACCTTTGCCCATCGGCTGATAATAGATGGGATGCAAAGGCGCAAGAACAATCGTTTTTGCTCACAAATGTTTGTCCACAAGACCATAATTTGAACGTTGGCGACTGGCACGAACTGGAAAACATGTGCCGTAAATGGGCTAAGTGTTACGGAAAAATATATGTAGTAGCTGGTCCGGTGCTGTTGAAGAGAAAGCATAAAACCATTGGAAAGAACAAGGTGACTGTGCCGGAGGCTTTCTTTAAAGTGGTGTTGTGTATGGAAGGCAAACCCAAGGCCATTGGCTTTGTCTATCGCAACGAGTCGGGCAACCACCCTAAAAGCTTTTATATGAATAGCATCGACGATGTGGAACGTATCACAGGTATGGATTTTTTCCCAGGTTTACCCGATGATGTGGAGAAAACAGTGGAAGCTACTTGCAATTTAGACGATTGGTAAAATGTGGCTAGGGGCCATTCTTAGTTGTTTAAGAGGGCTAGCCAAGCCCATAAAAAGAAAATAAGGGACACTTTGCTTTGTTTAAAGGGCGATTTTGCCTATCCTAAAAAGCAAGCAACCAATAGTTGAAAGGCGTGAGGGGGATGATGCAAACAAGACTTGTGTGTGGAGCATGAGGCTTGTTTCAGGTGATTTCACACCCAAAATAGACCATTAGAAACAGTCGTCAAAACTGTCTCTAATGGTCTATTTGGGTTTTATGTTAACTGGGATTGAGCGAATTAGTGTTTAATCCCGAATCGACTTTAAGTGCTTAACGTGTTGTCTTGGTTGTGGGATGGTTTTACGCTTAGCCTTGATCTTTATAGATTGAAAGTTGATATTGTGAGGAGAGTGTAAAATATTCAGTGTAAAATTTAACATTATGAGTGCTTTAAAATTCACCAACTGCCCGCTCGCTCGCAAATAATCAATTCTCGCGAAGGTTTGACATGCCGAAAAACGCACTTAAGTGGTGAAGGATGATGAGATGAGTTTTTAGTGTAAAAAACGGTGTTTTGTACTAAATATTGGGCGTTTTGCAGCAAAAAGGGCGGCTAAATGCAGCAAAACGCAGTGCTAACTCCTACAAAACGCAGTGCTAACTCATGCAAAACGCAGTGCTAACTCATGCAAAACGCAGTGCTAACTCCTACAAAACGCAATGCTAAATGGTGCAAAACGCAGAGTAAACTGATGCAAAACGCAGGTCGCGGTGGCGTTTGTAATCTCAAAATAACGAAAAATAACCGACTTTTAAGGACCGAAAACGGCTTAAAAAGGTGCTATTTAACAGAAAAAAAGCTGTTTTGGGGGCGGTGAAAAATCGTGGGCAGGCGACCAAATAGAAGCGCTAAATGGTGCAAAATGCCAAGATTGCGCCCAAAAAGGATGTAAAAATCAAATGTGAAAGGCTAAAATAAAGGTGAAAACGATACTTTTTGGCTTCTTTTTTCGCTAGAAGGGGGTGTTGTGGAGTATGTGTTTTGTAAAATAAGTTTACCTATTTAACAGATGTAAGGTGAATAATTGCTTATCAAAACAGGTGCGCTATCTTAGTGTGTGGTTAAGGTCTATCCCCATATATATTGGCAAAAATAATTCTATATTGTTGCGTGGAAGATACCCACTTGAGACTTAAACACAATGTTAGCCTGCAACAAAACGCATGATTGTAATAGAGGACAATGATTGATTGGTATCAACGTTAATTCGATGAGAACACATGATGTAATATTTTTGACTAAAGAAGTGCGGCTGCTCTCAAAATTAATACTGTGAAATACATGTCGACTAAGCAGTTGAAGAAGTATGAACTCCCAATGGAGATACCTGTAATTGCGACTCCTTTCGTGCTTATTTTTTGTGCATTGCATAAGCAATGTATTTCCCAAAACCTTGTTAATTTAACTCAGCCTATAGTAGGCTGGTGGATAAAAAGGATTGTTCT
The DNA here is from genome assembly GCF_937990675.1 of Hoylesella shahii. Taxonomy (NCBI): domain Bacteria; kingdom Pseudomonadati; phylum Bacteroidota; class Bacteroidia; order Bacteroidales; family Prevotellaceae; genus Hoylesella; species Hoylesella shahii. The sequence goes on from NZ_CALKQY010000013.1 coordinate 75,420, forward strand.
GCAATCTTATGTCGGTGAGGTGGTTAGGTGTTTGTTTGGGGGTGGCGAAGTGTGGTGTTCATATACGTTTGTTTTAAGATGCGTTTTTTCTGTGTTAGCGTGTAAATCTGTGGTACTAAAAAGTTGGATTATATAAATTAATGAGTATATTTTCAACACTAATGAAACTTGGAGAATGAATATGGAAGCGAGAAAAGTATTTTATCTGGCATTATTCGCTTTTACTTATTTGTCGGCTTTTGGCTTACAACCAGTTTAAAACTAAGCCAACGACGAGTGAACAATCAATTGAACAACAAAAACAAGAGCAGCAACAGCTGAGCGAACAGGACGACAGTGGTGAACAAATGATTGCTCCACGCGAAACTTGGGTGCAATGGAAAGGCTTAGGTATGCTGGAAGTGCCTGAAAAACTTATCGATAGACCCGAACAGTTGTTGAGACGCGTGGCCTATATGGTGTCGTATAACAGCGATTTGCGCATACCCAATTGGGTGGCATGGAAGCTAGCGGCCGAACGTATCGAGGGGATAACGTGCATAAAGTACTGAGCTTTAAGGAAGATAAAGAGATGCCAAAGCCTAGAGCCGTTGACCGCGACTATGTAAATAACGTGAGTTCGACGAATTATAAGTGTCTATAAATTTGGTGATTAGCGA